>CANRMF010000020.1 GCA_947631665.1 uncultured Lachnospiraceae bacterium
TTGATTTCCGGTTTTTCAAAGTAATTCTTTTCCATACATAATTCCTCCGTTTCCAATTTTTAATCCAAACCGCAGACTGGAACTTTCCAGACGGAAAAGTTTCATTTGTTGCATTTTCCTGTCAGAAAAGTTTTTGTCGGTTTATGGAAGATATTATACAGAAAAAAACGAAAAAAAGTGCGTTAATGTACTGAACCATGTTTTTTTCGTCCTGAACCTGCAAAAATATCATAAAACATCACACAAATTGGCTGAAATTGCAAGTTGGTGCGGAAAAAAGAGATTGATATCCGCTATGTTTAGAAAGCAATAATTTATTAAAAAGCAGTTTTCGTTTTAAAAAAAGCAGTTTTCATTTTTCAGATGACAAAGAGGCAATCTGCCGTTATAATGAAAAAGGCAGAAAATGAAACGGGACAGATGGAATATATTTTATAATAACAGGGTACTAAAGGAGAAAAAACAATGGCTTTTTGTATTATAACGGATTCGGCGTCAGATATTTCGCCGGAAGTCAAAGAGACTTACGGACTGTATGTGATGCCGACGCCGGTGACTATCGAGGGAACAGATTATTTTGACGGAGAAAATATTTTTCCTGACGAATTTTATCAGATTCAGGCGCAGGGAAAAGATATCAAGACCTATCATATCAGCCAGTATATGTTTGAACAGCATTTCAGAAAGTTTGCGCAGCGTGGAGATGAGGTGCTTTATATCTGCTTTTCTACGGGGATTGCAGGAACCTTTCAGGCGGCGAATCTGGCGGTGGAGGAGGTTCGGGAGGATTATCCTGATTTTCAGATTACGATTATTGATTCTAAATGCGCGTCAGAGGGATTTGGGCTTGTTGTTGAAAAGTTATTGCTGATGCAGAAAAATGGCGCTGATAAAGAGCTTCTGATTGAGGCGGCGAAATATTTCTGCGAACATATGGAACATGCGGTGACAGTGCAGGAATTAAAATATTTATTTGCGGGCGGAAGATTGAGCAGAACTTCGTTTCTGGCGGGCTCAGCCTTAAACATCAAGCCGATTATTATTATTGACGAAAACGGTTCGCTCAAAGCGGTGGAAAAAGTTCGCGGCTGGAAAAAAGCGCTGAACCGGATTATTGAGATGGTGGGAGAAAAGGGAAAAGACCTTGAACGCCAGATGTTGGGCATTTGTTATGGTACGGACAGGGAAGCGGCAGAATACCTGAAAGAGCAGTTGATGTCACAATATCAGGTAAAAGAAGTAAGACTTACGCGTGTCGGCTGTGCGATTGGAGCGCACACAGGGCCAACAATTGTGGCGGTTGTTTTCCAAAATGAGATTGACGAAAAATATGAACCATATCTTACAAAATAAAAAAGCGGCGGCAATTACAGTTGTACCAACTCCAATTGTTAGATTTTGATCTGACTGGGGCGGTACAAATGATTTGCCGCTTTTTTGTTTTTTCCTATTTCTTTTTCGGAACCCGCCATGTCAGCGGTTCCTGATTTGACGCCGCATGATTTTCATTGGCGTCCGGTTTGTCCGTAATGTGGGTATCTTCGTTGACGGACAAGGTGTCTAAAGACATTTTCAGAAGTTGTGATACTTCGTCTTTTGATAGTCCCATTTCTTCTGCAAGCTCCGGAATCTCCGGAACGCGTCCGTACTGCTCGGACAGTTTTTTCGTGGCATCGTCTAACTGATTCAGTTTGTCGGCGAGATGCGTTCCGATGCGGTCTGCGTTGATTTGAATATTGATAGCCTGCTCAAGCGCTTCATTGACGGCATCGGTAATATATTGCAAAAAGTCGCCATGCTGTTTCTGATATTGCGATACTGCAAGAATCAGTCCCATATTTCCTTCCTGAATTAAGTCCCCGAAAGTAACGCCTCTGCCGCGTTTGGCGGCTGCCAGTGTGGCGACAGTGTTTAAATGCAGTTCGACTAAACGGTCTGAAACCCCGCTGTTTCCGGCGGATAATTCCTGAAGCAGCAGTTCGAGTTCGCGCCCGTCTGCCGGTGGAATGGCTTCGAGTTCCTTCATATACATGCGGATAAAGGAAAGTTCTTCTTCCGATTCTTTTGCGGTTGGATTGAACGGCTGTTCTGATTTTGAACTGTCTTTCACAGAAAGATTGTCAGCTTCAAAATCTGATGGCGCCTCAGAAAACAGGGAGCTTTCCGTATGGTCATATCCGTCAATCGAAATCTTATTTTCTGTCAGATAATCATAAATAAAAGCATATTGGCTTTCGTCCGAAATCAGATCGTCAAAGTGCGATTGAATTTCTTCCATGCGCAGCCGGTTCTGGTGCGCTGCGGCATATTCTATTAAAGCGGTCAAGCGCTCATTAAATAATACTTTTTGTTCCATGTTTTGTCTCCTTTTCCATTAGGAATCAAATAAATGATACATAAAAGCCTTGCAAAAATCAAGGATAATGGTAACATTTAAGATGATAATTGATTTTGCCGGAGGCAAATGGACTGTTAGGAGTTCAATATGAAAGAACGGTTAAAAAAAATAAAGCAGTGGTGGAGCCGGACGCTTCCTTTTTGGAAAAGTATTAAAAATATATGGAAAAAATTTCAAAAAACGAGAGGATATTCTCTGGTAAAAATACTTTTTCTGATTGCTGTCTGTATCGGTATCGGCTCCGGCGCGGCATATATTCATCATGAATCCGACCCGACGGAGGACGCGGCGCAGTATTTCAGGGCATTCATACAGCAGGATTATGATACGATAATGAAACTGGTTGATGTTCCTGAAGGCGGATATATTGACAGAAAACAGTTGGAAACGATTTTGTCCGAACAGAAAAAAGAGTTGCATGTCGACCGGTATGAAATCCTCGATCCAAAGAGAGAAGATGGGAGAACAGTCGTTGTGTTCCGGTGCTTTGATGAGGAAACCGGAAAAAAGACGGATTTTAAGGTTTATCTAAACCGATTTCATCATGGACTGAATCCGATTTCCGATTATAAAATCAGTATGGACGATTTTCTGGTGGAGAATTATACAGTGACAATTCCGAAGGATACGACACTGGTAATCAACGACACAAAGCTTCATAATCTCAAAGCGCAGTCGGAAGAAAACGGAGGAAAAACGTATGCGTTTTCTGCGGTTTTGCAGGGGAGTTATCAGGTCTGCGCGGAAAATACTTATGGAATCGGCGTAAAAAAAGAAGAAATTACAAAACCGGATCTTCATACAGACCTTTCAAAAACTTCCTACGAAGCAAGGCCGGAATACTTTAAGATGATTGAAGAAAAAACAAACGGAATGCTACAACAGTATTATACGGCTGTCCGGCAGAAAAAAATTTCGGGGAAAGAATTAGAGCAATATTTCTCGAAAGAAATGTCAGGAAAACTGAAAGGACTGGTACAAAAATCAGTCAATATGATTTTTGATCAGGACGAAGAAAAGCAATATGAAATTACGGGACTGGATTTAAGTGACCAAAAAATCACAGCCACATATAATAAAGAGAAGAACTGTTTTGACGTGCAATGCGGTTTTCGGATCAAATACGAATGTGCTACACAAACTTCTCTTTTAAACAGTTATTCGGAAAGTTATAAAGGAAACTGTCAGACGACAATTCATATGAAAATGAATTTGTCTGAAGACAATATGCAGATTACGGAATTTACAATCAAAAATAAAAAGGAATAGGAGAGTTGATATGGCAAAGGAAATTTGGAAGGCGGGAAATATGGTATATCCGATTCCGGCAGCATTGGTAACCGTAGCGGACAATCAGGGAAATGACAATGTACTGACGATTGCATGGACAGGAACAATCAGTTCCGAACCGGCGATGGCGTATGTATCCATTCGCCCGTCGAGACATTCGTATGCAATGATTCAGGAAACAGGAGAATTTGTCATCAACCTTACAACAAAAGATTTGGTCTATGCGACAGATTACTGTGGCGTAAAATCCGGCAGGGACGAAGACAAATTTGAAAAAGCGGGGCTGACCAGAGAACGCGCGCAGTATGTAAAAGCACCGCTCATTCAGGAAAGTCCGGTGAATATTGAATGTAAGGTGACGCAGGTGCTTCCATGTGGGAGCCATGATATGTTTATCGGAAAAGTGCTCTGCGTCCATGCGGACGAAAAATATATGGACGAAACAGGAAAGTTTGATTTGAATCAGGCGCAGCCGCTCGTATATTCTCATGGACAGTATTTCGCTACCGGAGAATATCTTGGAAAATTCGGATATTCCGTACAGAAAAAGCAGTCATAACGCGGAATGGCGCGGCTCTTTGTAACGTGGAGTGGCGCGGTCTTTTGTAACGCGGATTCGTGTGGACGTCTTATAACGTGGAGTGGTACGGCCGTTTTAATCTTAGGACAGTTTTTTCTGTTGCAAATGGTAGGAGAGACAAATGAAAATTATTTTTCATATTGATGTAAATTCTGCATTTTTAAGCTGGACTGCCGTCAAACTTTTAAAAGACGGAGGGAAAACTGATATACGGACAATTCCTGCGGTGGTGGGCGGAGATCCGAAAACCCGCCATGGGGTTGTCGTGGCAAAGTCAATTCCTGCAAAGAAATACGGAATTAAAACTGCGGAAACGATTGCTTCGGCAAAAAGCAAATGTCCGGACATTCTGATTGTTCCGCCGGAGCATCAGTATTATCATGAGCAGAGTGAAAAACTGATGGCGCTGCTGCGCGGCTATACGCCCGTCATTGAGCAGGTCAGTGTAGACGAATGTTTTATGGATTACGGCAGCATCGCAAATTCTTTTGAGAGTCCGGAAAGCGCGGCGTATGAAATTAAGGAGACCATTAAAGAAAAGCTGGGCTTTACGGTAAATATCGGTATCTCCGATGTCAAGGTTCTGGCAAAAATGGCGTCGGATTTTCAAAAACCCGACCGGATCCATACTTTATACAGAAAAGAAATCAAAGAGAAAATGTGGCCGCTGCCGGTGGAAGACTTGTTTATGGCAGGACATTCCAGCGTTGATGTAATGCATAAACTGGGAATTTTTACCATAGGACAGCTTGCGCAGAGTCCGGTTACAGTGTTGAGGGCGCATTTGAAAAGTCATGGGCAGATGCTTTGGAATTATGCAAACGGCATTGATGAGAGTGTCGTGGAGCCTGTACGGGAGGACGCAAAAGGCGTCGGAAATTCCGTAACGCTGCCAAAAGATTATGAGAACCTTACAGAAATTGACAGAGTGCTGCTGCAACTGTCAGACAAGGTAGCGGGGAGACTTCGGAAACTTCAGCAGAAGGCAAAAACCGTAGCGGTTGAAGTAAAGTTTTATGATTTCGTCAAGGCGTCGCGGCAGACCACGTTTGACAAAGGAATTGCTTCCGGTACGGAGATTTATCTCTCCGCAAAAAAGCTGTTTCGGGAATTTTGGAACGAAAGACCGGTTCGGCTGCTTGGCGTGCGTGTGACAAATCTGGTTGATTTGGGAGAGCCTGAGCAGATGGTTCTGACGGATTTTCTGGCAGAGCAGACAAGACCTCAGGACGGAATACAGAAACTTCCCAAAGAAAAAATGGAGAAATTGGAACGCGCGCTCGACGGCATCAAAGATAAATATGGCAGAGATGTTGTTCAGAGAGCCAGCCTGATGGAGCAGGGAAATCACAGCAAAACAGAAAAGGCTCCGGAAGATGACGGAGAATAAAATACGAAGAAAGACATGATGGAGAGAGGACAAAAATGAAAGACAACATTGTATTGATTGGAATGCCGGGAGTGGGAAAGAGCACGATAGGCGTGATACTGGCAAAAATTCTCGGATATCAGTTTATTGACGCGGATTTGGTCATTCAGGAAAGAGAGGGAATGCTCTTAAAGGAAATTATTGCCAAAAAAGGAATCGACGGATTTATTCAAATTGAGAATCAGGTGAACCGGTCGTTATCTCCCCGCAAAGCGATTATCGCCACCGGCGGGAGCGTTGTATATGGAAAAGAAGCAATGGAGCATTTAAAGGAGATTGCGACGGTGGTTTATCTCGAACTCGGACTTCCGGCACTGGGCAGAAGACTTGGAAATCTGAAAAAAAGGGGCGTTGTCTTAAAGGAAGGGCAGACCTTGAAAAACCTGTATGAGGAACGGGTTCCGTTATATGAAAAATATGCGGACATTACTGTCAGCGAACATAAGTGTACGATTGAGCAGACGGTAGAAAAAATTGTAGATGCGCTTGAGGAGCAGATTGGTATCTCTGTTTAACCATATGGAATATTTCACAAAAAAATTCCGAAACTCCGCTGTCAGATTGTGGTTTTGTATGGTTTACAAAGGAATATATTGTGTTATAATATTCTAAGTATGCGTATTTGGCATTACAATTCATTAAAAAATCAGGCAGAGAAAATATGCAGACAGAGTTACGGCATATTTTAATGTTTAGGAATACATAGATATCAGGAGAGCATATGGAACAATATATTATAAAAGGCGGTACGCCATTATATGGTGAAGTCGAAATCGGCGGAGCGAAAAATGCCGCATTGGGACTGCTGGCGGCGGCGATTATGTCAGATGAAGATGTGACGATTGAAAATCTGCCGGACGTCAGTGATGTAAATCAGTTAATTATAGCGATTGAAAATATCGGCGCTGTTGTAAAAAGAATTGACCGGCACACTGTTACCATCAATGGGAAAACGATTTATTCCCATGTGGTCGAATATGAGCAGATGAAAAAAATCCGCGCTTCCTACTATCTGATAGGAGCGCTGCTTGGAAAATTCGGAGAGGCAGAGGTTGCCCTTCCGGGTGGGTGCAATATCGGAAGCAGACCGATTGACCTGCATCAGAAAGGATTTACCGCGCTGGGTGCAGATGTAGTGACAGATCATGGAATGCTTCATGCAAAGGCAGAGCGTCTGGCAGGCAATAATATCTTTTTGGATATTGCCTCCGTTGGAGCGACGATTAACGTCATGCTTGCGGCGGTCAACGCAGAGGGAAAAACGGTGATTGAAAACGCGGCAAAAGAACCGCATGTCGTAGATGTGGCGAATATGCTGAACAGCATGGGGGCAAATGTGCGCGGCGCAGGTACGGATAAAATCCGTATCGTCGGCGTTCCGAAACTGCATGGTACGGTATACTCTACGATTCCGGATCAGATTGAAGCAGGAACGTTTATGTGTGCGGCGGCGGCTACCGGCGGGGAAGTGCTGGTACGAAATGTGATTCCAAAGCATTTGGAGTGTATCTCCGCAAAACTGATGGAAATGGGCTGTACGGTCATTGAATATGACGACGCTGTCAGGGTAAAATCCGGCGACGGAATGGGCTGTGCAAAAATAAAAACGCTTCCATATCCGGGATTTCCGACGGATATGCAGCCGCAGATTGTAGTGTGCCTTACGTTAGCAAACGGAAGCAGTATGGTGACGGAGAGCATTTTTGAAAACCGTTTTAAGTATGTCGACGAATTAAACCGTATGGGTTCTATGATTAAAGTGGAAGGAAATACGGCGTTTATCTCCGGCGTTGGAAGACTGGAGGGAGCTCAGGTGAGCGCTCCGGATCTCCGCGCGGGCGCGGCGCTTGTGATTGCCGGACTTGCGGCAAACGGATTTACGCAGGTAGATGACATTGTTTATATCCAGAGGGGATATGAGCGGTTTGAAGAAAAGTTGGCGGGACTCGGCGCTAAAATAGAAAAAGTGGATTCTGAAAAAGAAGCGCAGAAATTCAAATTAAAAGTAGGATAAAGATATGATAACGGAAAAGCATTGAAGCAGTTTTCCGAAGAAAAATAAAGTGTCGCAAAGATGCTTTATTTTTCTTTATAGTGACTTTCGTCTGTTCAAAACAATTATGCACATGTAATTACTTTGAATGGGACAGGAGATATTTTAAAGAAATACGCGAGGTGGATATGGAATTAGAAAAGGCGTTTTTACAGTTGCTTGAAACCGTAAAAAAAGGAGAACCGGTAATCAATTATTTTCAGGTGCGGCAGCATGGAAAAACTATTTTAGACTGGGGAAGACTTCCGCAGAAGACGCGGCTCAACACATGGTCGGTCAGCAAAAGTTTTATTTCCGTAGCGGCGGGAATTGCGATGGACGAAGGACTGATTTCCATTGATGAAAAACTCTGCGACAGTTTTCAGGAGGCGCTTCCGGAAAATCCAAGCGCAAATCTGACGGAGCTGACGGTAAGGCATCTGCTTACCATGACGACAGGGTTGGAGTATCCGCTGTTTTTTGCAGATGACCAAGAGCGGTATGTGACAGAGGACTGGATTCGGTATTTCTTTTCCCAAAATTTCTGTTATGCGCCGCAGGAACGTTTTCTTTACAGCAATTTTAATACATATATGCTTTCCTGTCTGATTGAAAAAAAGGCGGGAAGGGATATGATGGAGTATCTGAAGGAAAGAGTTTTTTTACCGCTTAAAATATTGAGCCCCGACTGGACAAGATGCCCGATGGGACATCTTCATGCGGCAAACGGACTGTATCTGACAATCGATGAATTCGGCAATTTCGGTCAGATGCTTTTAGATGGCGGCGTTTTTGAAGGACAAAGGATTGTATCTGAAAATTATCTGGAGATGGCGACAAAAAACCAGCTTCCGGAGGAATGGAGTACAAAGTACGGATTCCAGTTTTGGATCAATCCGGACGGAGTTTCTTACCGCGCCGATGGAAAATACGGACAGTATATTATCGTTCTTCCGCAGATGGATATGGTTGTGGCAGTGCAGTCCCTAGACGGCGGAGACGTGTTTGGAAAAGTCTGGGAACTGATTGAAAAAATCAAAGGATAAACGCTCATGACATTTCCCTAATGCGTTACAGTCCGATAAATTTTTTTGCATTGAAATAACAGATATCCCTGACCAGATTTCCGAGCAGGTCATAGTCCATTGGATATTCGCCCTGTTCGACCAGTTTTCCGATAAAATCACATAAAATCCGGCGGAAATAATCATGCCTTGTATAGGAAAGAAAACTGCGGGAGTCTGTCAACATTCCGATAAAATTCCCCAAAACGCCCTGATTTGCAAGAGACGTTAAATGGCTTGTAATGCCGGCTTTATGATCGTTGAACCACCATGCGCAGCCATGCTGGATTTTTCCCAGAGGAACGCTGTCCTGAAAGCAGCCAATTGCTGTGTCAATGGCGGTATTGTCTGTCGGATTTAATGAATAGAGAATTGTTTTAGGCAGTTTTCCGGCGGTTGTCAGGTCGTCTAAAAAATGCACGAGAGATGAAATCGGCGCATGGTCGCCGATACAGTCAAATCCCGTATCTGCTCCTAAAATTTGAAAATTCCGACTGTTGCAATTTCTCATCACTCCGTAATGCAGCTGCATTACCCAGCCGCGTCTGTGATATTCCTCAGCCATAAACTTCAGACATTCCGTTTTAAATTTTAATGCGTCACCAATACCGACAGGCATTTGGTTTAACGCGCCTGTAAAAATCGTATCGACTTCCTGCGCGGACGCAGGTTCGTACATAATATAGGCAAGGCTGTGGTCTGCAATCCGGCATTGCATGGCTTCAAAAAAGTCCATGTGGCTTCGGACGGCTTTTTTTAGCGTTTCAAAAGAGTTGATTGAAATTCCGCTGACGTCAGATAACTGCCGGATATAGTCGGAAAAATCTTCCTTTTCAATCGAAAGCAGACGATCCGGTCTCCACGTAGGAAGCACCCGCACATCAAAACCACTCTCCTGAATTTTTTGATGATACTGCAGCGAATCCACAGGATCATCGGTCGTACAAATCACTTCAACATGGGACATTCCGATAATGTCTTTGACGGACAGCCGGGAAAGTTTTTCATTACAGAGCTCCCAGACTTCCTGCGCGCTGTCTTTACTTAAAATTCCCTCATACCCGAAATATTTTTTTAATTCCAGATGAGACCAGTGAAAAAGAGGATTTCCTATCAGCTTCGGCATCACCTCTGCCCATTTCATAAATTTATCCCGATTGGGCGCATCGCCTGTAATATATTTTTCTTCAATCCCACAGGCGCGCATGACGCGCCATTTGTAGTGGTCTTCTCCGAGCCATAAATCCGTAATATCGCCAAAAGTGACATTATCCGCAATTTCTTTTGGGTTGATGTGACAGTGATAATCAATGACAGGCAGATCTTTTGCAAAATCCCGATACAGTTTTTTTGCAACGCTGTGATTTAAAAGAAAATCATCATCTAAAAATTGTTTCATACAAAACTCCAATCTATTTTGTCGTGCCGCGCCTGATAAAGCAGGCGGAAACCATTGTTTTATTTGGAACTGCCTGACCGTTAAAAATATTCATGACATTTTCTACGGTGTTGCCGCAGATGTATTCCAACCGGTTGTCTATTGTCGAAAGCTCCGGTTCGCAGCAGACGGCAACTTTTGAGTTGTTGTATCCGATAATCGAAAATTCATCAGGAATCCGAAATTCCTGCGCCTTTGCAAACTTATGCGCGGATACGGCAAGTTCGTCGTCGCCTGCAATTACGCAGTCAAAAGCAAACTGCTGATAATGCGCTGCCAGCGCTGATTTTGTTGCGTCAATGGAAGTATTCATACATAAAATCTGATTTGGCTCAGCCGAAAGTCCCAAGATTTCAAGGGCGTTTAGAAATCCGCGTTCTTTTTGTCTTCCGCTGTAAGAAGCGGAGCGGTATAAAAAGAGCGGTTTTGTAAATCCATCGTCAAACAGTTTGATTGCAGCAGAACGGACAGCCCCCGCGTCATCGCATAGAGTGCAGTAAAAGTTTTCCGTATCCAGAAATCCGTTGATACAGAAAACGGGAACCTGCAGGGCGGCGTCAATTAAGTATTGGTTATCGGACGGGTGATTTTCAATAAAGGTGGAGCCGACTAAGACAATGGCGTCCACTTTTTTGGAAAGAATCAGCCTTAAATATTTCTGCCGGATTGACAATTCGTATCCGGTACAGCACAAGATACAGTCGTAACCGTTTGCGCGGAACCCACGCTCCAAGTAAGAAATGGCGGTCGCCAAAAAATGGTCTGAACAATCAGCGCACAGCAGTCCAATTGTCTGAATGGTATTATTGGTCAGACCTCTGGCAAACACGTTTGGAGTGTAGCCGGTTTCTTTCATCACTGCCAGAACTTTTTTGCGGGTTTTTTCGCTTACGTTTTCAGAACCGTTTAAAACTCTGGAAACGGTCGCAATTGAAACGCCCGCTTTTTTTGAAATATCATAAATATTCATATGGATACCTTACCGCCGGGCAAAACGAGGCTTTCCTTTCTTTGGAATCAATTTATTGTAAACGCTTACAATTCTGGATTATAACTGAATTGCGGATAGAATACAAGAAAATATTTCTTTTTTAATATATGGGATTTAAGTCGACGGCTGGGCCGGAAGTCCGCAATGGAATAAAATACGGAAAAGTTTTGCGATTATAAATCGCAAAACTAATTGATTTTTGAAAATTTTGCGATATAATATTTTGCAAACGGAGGTAATTTTCATGATTTACAGACCGATGTATGTAGATAAAATCATGGCTTATGTAGACGCGCCCTTTGTAAAGGTATTGACCGGAGTCCGCCGCTGCGGAAAGTCTACGATACTCAAAATGATTATGGAAAAACTGCAGACGGAGCGGAATATTCCTGCAGACCGTATTGTAAGTTGCCGCTATGATTCGATGGAATACGAGGATATGACGGCAAAACAGATGTACGCGCACCTGAAAGAGCGCCTTTCACCTGACGGAAAAACCTATCTGTTTCTTGATGAGGTTCAGGAAATTAAAGGGTGGGAAAAGGTTGTAAACTCTTTGCTCTCGGATTTTGATGTGGACTTGTATGTGACAGGTTCAAATTCCCGTATGATGTCTTCAGAGATTTCCACTCATCTGACCGGAAGATACATTACTTTTCGCATTTTCACCCTGTCCTTTTCGGAATATCTGATGTTTAAGGCAACATATGATACGGTCGGCAATCCGAGAACGGAACTTGCAGATTATATTCGGTTGGGTGGTTTTCCCGCAACGCACCTGCAAAAGTATTCGCAGGACGAGATTTATACAATTGTTCGTGATATTTATAACTCAACCATTTTCTCGGATATTGTGAGACGAAATCAAATCAGAAAAATAGACCAGTTGGAGCGGGTAGTCAAATATACTTTCCAAAATGTCGGCAGCACATTTTCGGCAAAGTCGATTTCGGATTACCTGAAATCGGAGCACAGGATATTGGATAACGAAACGGTGTATCGCTATCTTGAAAAACTGGAAAAGGCGTATCTGCTTCACCGGTGTTCCCGGTATGATTTACAGGGAAAGGAAATTCTGAAAACGCAGGAGAAGTTTTATCTTGCAGATAACGCCCTGCGATACAGTGTCCTCGGCTACAATGCCGACAGTGTTGCAGCAAGCCTCGAAAACATTGTGTACTTGGAACTTTGCCGTAGAGGGTACACCGTTTATATTGGCAAAACAAATGACGGAGAAATTAACTTTGTGGCAACGAGACAGAATGAAAAGATTTATATTCAGGTTACGCAGGAGATTAACTCCGAAAAGACCGAAAAACGGGAATACAACCGTTTGCTTGAAATCCACGACAATTATCCCAAATATGTACTCAGGGCAGATGAATTTGCAGGGGGAAACTATGAAGGCATTAAGACAATGCATATAGCAGATTTCCTGCTCAGTCCGGAATATTAAAATGAAAGTTGACATTCTGAAGTTCCTGTTGTAAATTTATTGTAAGCGCTTACACTCTGCTGTCAGGCAGAGCTGCGGCGGTAATGACACAGATATGAGGTAACAGAAATGAAAATGACTTTTCGCTGGTATGGCAAAGACGATCCGGTGACGCTTGAAAATATCCGGCAGATTCCCGGAGTGGAAGGCGTGGTAACGGCAGTTTATGACGTGCCGCCCGGAGCGGTATGGCCGATGGACAGTATCCGGAATTTAAAAGCCGACATTGGGAAACATGGTCTTAGTATGGAAGTGATTGAAAGTGTTCCGGTACATGAAGACATTAAACTGGGGCGCGGAAGATGCGCAGAATACATAGAAAATTATAAGGAAAATATCAGAAGGCTGGCGTCGGTCGGAGTGAAATGTATCTGCTATAATTTTATGCCGGTGTTTGACTGGACCCGCTCGCGGTTAAATCAGCCGTTGGCAGACGGCTCCAACGCATTGGTTTACTATAAGAAAGATGTGGAACAGATGGATCCGAAAAAGGCGCGTCTTCCCGGCTGGGATACTTCTTATGCGCCGGAGGAAATCAGTGGACTGATCAGCGCTTATCAGAAATTAGGCGCAGAGGGTTTGTGGAAAAATCTGGAACATTTTATTTTGGAGATTATGCCTGTGGCAAAAGAGTGTGACGTCTATATGGGTATTCACCCGGACGATCCGCCTTGGCCGGTGTTCGGGCTTCCGCGAATTATAACAGATGAAAAAAATATTGACCGGCTGCTGGGCATTTATGACGATCCGCATCATGGTCTGACGCTGTGCAGCGGAAGTCTTGGGTGCGCGAGAAAGAATGATATTGTGCGCATGGTAAGAAAATACAGCGCGATGAATCGGATTTGTTTCGCCCACGTCCGCAATGTAAAAATATTAGAAGACGGTTCGTTTGAGGAGTCCTCGCATCTTTCAAGAGATGGAAGTCTGGATATTTATGAAATTCTCAAAGCATACCACGATACCGGATTTGACGGATATGTCAGACCGGATCATGGACGAATGATTTGGGGTGAGCAGGGAAAACCCGGATACGGTCTGTTTGACAGAGCCTTGGGGGCTGCTTATATCAACGGAATCTGGGAAGCGTTAGAAAAGGAGAACAAAGATGGAAATTCCAAAGAAAACAGATTTTAAGGGAAAAACAGTAGTCATTACAGGTGCCGGAGGCGTTCTCTGCTCCATGTTTGCAAAGGCGATGGCGGCGGCAGGAGCAAAAACCGCACTGCTTGACATCAACGAGAAATCCGCGCGGGCGGCAGCAGAAGAAATCAAAGCAGACGGAGGTATCGCGGAAGGCTACGCCTGTAATGTTTTGGAAAAGGACAGTATTGAACAGGCGCATACCGAAATTTTAAGAGATTTTGGCGCGTGCGATATTTTAATTAACGGTGCAGGGGGAAACAATCCGAGGGCGACTACGGATTTGGAGTATTTTGTTCCGGGAGAAGAACGGAAAAGTTTTTTTGATTTGGAAGCGGACGGAATTGAATTTGTATTCCGTTTAAATTATATGGGAAGTTTTCTTCCGACACAGGTATTTGCAAAAGACATGATTGGAAAAAAGGGGTGCAGTATCATCAATATTTCCAGCATGAACGCATTTACCCCGCTTACAAAAATTCCCGCATACAGTGGCGCAAAAGCGGCGGTGTCCAACTATACCCAGTGGCTTGCGGTGCATTTTTCTAAGGTTGGCATCAGGTGCAATGCGATTGCTCCGGGATTTTTCGTGACAGGGCAGAATGAAAAACTGCTCTTTCAGGAGGACGGAACGCCGACGGAAAGAACGGAGAAAATTTTGAGAAGTACGCCAATGGAACGGTTTGGAAAACCGGAGGAGCTGTTAGGAACGCTGTTTTATCTCTGTGATGAAAAAGCGTCCGGTTTTGTCAACGGCGTGGTCATTCCGGTCGATGGCGGGTTTTCAGCTTATTCGGGAGTTTAAAGTCAATGAAAGGGAAATGATAGGTGTTCTGGAAAAAAGGAAAGGGAAATGATGGACGTTTTAGAAAAAATCAGAAAAAGTAAAATCATTCCGGTGGTGGTCATTGAAAATGTGGAAGATGCCAAACCGCTGGCAGAAGCGCTTTTTACGGTGGGACTTCACTGTGTGGAGATTACCTTCAGGACGAAAGCCGCTTTGGAGGCAATCCGCATTATCAAAGAAGCGTATCCTGAAATGACCGTCGGCGCGGGAACCGTTCTTCAGACAGAGCAGGTCTGTCAGGCGCAAAAGGCGGGAGCGGAGTTTATTGTGAGTCCGGGTTCCAATGAAAAGGTAATCCGGTTTTGCATGGCAGACGGCATCTGCATTATTCCGGGAGTTATGACGCCGAGTGAAATTGAAAAAAATCTGGAAGCCGGTCTGGGTGTTATGAAATTTTTTCCGGCGCAGCAGGCAGGCGGCATTGAATTTTTGAAAGCCCTCCATGCGCCTTATCCGATGGTGCGGTTTATGCCGACGGGAGGGATTACTCCTGAAAATATCAGGGAATATCTTAAAAATGACTTTATCATTGCATGTGGAGGAAGCTGGATTGTTCCAAAAAATTTATTAGAGGAAAAGAATTTCCAAGAAATTCACCGGCTGGCAGAGCAGGCTGTCAAAATTGCAGAAGAATTTCAATAGGAGGAATTATGGCAAAAGTAGTGACGATGGGCGAACTTTTGGTACGGTTGTCCACAATCAATTATGAAAGGCTTGACCAGTCAAAACAACTGGAGGTCTGTTATGGCGGTAGCGAGGCGAATGTGGCAGTTTCTCTGGCGGGATTCGGGCATGAGAGCGTTTATATTACCAGACTGCCTGAAAATCCGATTGCGCAGGCTGCGGTAAAAACGCTGAGAAAATATGGCGTGGATACGTCAAAAATTGCATGGGGCGGAACCCGTATGGGGCTTTACTTTTTGGAAACGGGTTCAGGCTACCGCCCTTCCAATGTTGTCTACGACAGGGCTGATTCCGCGATGAGTCTTGCCCGATTGGACGATTTTGATTTTGACGAAATCTTTGCAGGCGCCGACTGGTTTCATTACTCCGGAATTACGCCTGCAATCAGTAACGAGGCAAGAGAGTTGACGATGGAAGCGGTAAAGGCGGCAAAACGAAACGGTCTTATTGTAAGCTGCGATTTGAATTTCAGAAAAAAACTCTGGACTATTGAACAGGCGCGAAGCGTGATGTCCGAACTGATGGCGTATACGGACGTCTGCATGGGCGGCAGGGAAGATGCGGTAAAAGTGCTTGGATTTACTCTCTCAGAGAGAAACGGGGACGATACCCCAAATCTTCCGGCGTATGAAGAAATGTTCCGGAACATGGTGGAAAAATATTCATTTTCCTATGTCACATGCAGCGTGAGAAGAAGCCACACAGCCTCGGACAATGAATTGAGCGGACTGCTTTATGACGGGCATAAACTTTATCAGGCAAAAAATTACCGCATGGCGCCGATGGTTGACCGCGTAGGCGGCGGAGATGCGTTTGCAGCGGGAATGATTTCGGCAATTCTGCAAAACAAAACCCCGCAGGAAGCCGTTGATTTTGCGACTGCAGCGTCCGTATTGAAGCATACGATACCGGGTGATGTCAATCTGGTAACGACAGAGGAAGTCGAAGCGTTGATGAACGGAAAAAAATTTGGGAGAGTATCAAGATAGGAGAAAAAAGATGTTATATCCAATTGAAAATCGGGTGAGGGAAGTAAAAAACCTGAACGGAATATGGAATTTTAAGGTAGATTTTGAAAATGTGGGGCTTCAGGAAAAATGGTATGAAAAACCGTTGGAAAATCCGGTCTGCGTAGCAGTTCCCGCCAGTTATAACGATTTGTTTACGGAGGAAAAAATTAAGGAGCACGTCGGGTATGTCTGGTATGAGAGAACTTTTGTTGTCCCTGAAAGCTGGTCGGGAAAACGGCTGGTGCTTCGGTTTGGCAGCGCAACGCATCATGCAGAGGTCTATGTAGACGGAATCAGGGTTGTGGAACATAAAGGGGGATTTCTTCCTTTTGAAGCGGATATTACAGAACTCATCGAGCAGAGCAGTCTGGAAAAACACCGCCTGACAGTAGCGCTGAGCAATGTGCTTGACTGGACTTGTATTCCATGTGGAGAAGTCATTTCAAAAGAGGGAAAACGTTATCCGGACGGATTTCATTTTCAGGAAACGTATTTTGATTTCTATAATTATTCCGGTCTGCACCGCCCTGTAAAACTTTATGCGACACCGAAGAAGTATATCAGCGATCTTGTGATTCAAACGGAAGTGGAAGGGTTGTCCGCAGACAATTCGATTAAAAATCCGGTGTCCATCGCAGAATACAATCAGCTTGCAAGAAGCGCGCTTCCTACCGCAGAGCGGGCAAAAGTTCAGGTTGTAATCAATGCGACTGATGAAATCAAGGTTGTAAAAATTTTTGATGGGCAGGACAGGGAAGTCGCTAAGACAGAAGTCCGCAGGAATAAAGACGCTAAGACAGAAGTCCGCAGGAATGGAGACGCTTACAGCGCAGAACTTGTCATTGAACAGCCGGTTCTCTGGAATCCGGGAGCCGCTTATCTTTACCGGCTTCAGGTAGAGGGAGAGTCGGATATCTATACGGAAACGTTTGGAATCCGCAAGATTGAAGTGACGGACAAGCAGTTTCAGATAAACGGAAGACCGTTTTATTTCAAGGGGTTTGGCAGACACGAGGACAGCGACATTCATGGAAAAGGCTTGGACGAGGCGTTAAATGTCCGCGATTTTAATCTGCTCAAATGGATTGGCGCAAATTCCTTTAGAACCTCGCATTATCCGTATTCTGAGGAGCAGATGATGCTTGCAGACAGGGAAGGGTTTGTAGTGATTGATGAAGTTCCGGCTGTCGGAATGTGCTTCTGGGACGGAAAGAGCGTGTTCGGCGGCGACCGCGTCAATGATGAAACCTTAAAGCACCATAAAGATATGCTGCGCGCGATGGTAGAGCGGGATAAAAACCACCCTTGCGTTGTCATGTGGAGCGTGGCGAATGAGGCGGCAACCCATGAAGAAGGGGCAGTCCCGTATTTTAAAGAGGTCATCGAAACCATCAGAAAAGCAGACCACACGCGGCCGGTTACGATGGTGCATACGACCGGGCCGTTAGGCGATAAGGTAAGCCAGTGGGTAGACGTCATCTGCGTCAACCGGTATTATGCGTGGTATAATGACCATGGACATTTAGACGTAATTGGATTACAATTAAAGGACGAGATGGAACAGTGGCATCAGAAATACAAAAAACCGGTCATTATGAGCGAATACGGTGCAGATACGATTGCCGGATTTCATAAACTGCCTGCAGTGGCGTTTACGGAAGAATTTCAATGCCTCTATATGAATGAGTATCATAAAATTTTTGACTGTCTGGATTTTATGATTGGGGAGCACCCATGGGCATATGCTGATTTTCAGACAAAGCAGGGGCTCAATCGTGTAGACGGAAATAAAAAAGGAATTTTCATGAGAAACCGCCAGCCGAAAATGGCGGCGTATTGGTTGAGAAAACGCTGGAACTAACCCCCCAATTACTATATTGATTAATATATTTTGGCTATGATATAATTTGTATAATGGAAGGGAAATACTGATCTAATTAAATACAACATTATAAAAAATAAAAGAAAATACTAAAAATGAAAGGAATACTTTATGAAAAAAATTATACAGGTATCAATTTTTGGATTAGTGGCAACGATATATCCTTTGTTTTTTTCGTTATCCACTTCACCATTATACGAAAAATTATTTTATGAAAGATCTTTTTTTGGAAATGATTCTGCAGTGTTCCTTATGTTGGGAAAACTTTTAAAAAATGGGTATGTTCCATATAAACAATTTTTTGACCATAAAGGTCCTGTGATTTATATTATTGAATGTATTGGGCAGATGATATACAACGGAAGACCGGGAATCTTCTTGATACAGATTGTATTTTTATTCTGTTCACTATGTGGTATATATAAATTGGCCCGTTTATTTACTGGAAAAATTGGAGGAAATATTATAATAGTATGTTCCCTAGCTATTCTTACAATATATTATGATGGAGGAAATTTAATAGAAGAATACTGCCTTCCGTTTTTAATATGGAGTTTTTATTTCATTATCAGGTTCCTAGTAAAAAATGAACAACATAGACTAATTTAATCATTTTTTTATGGCATAACATTTATGATTTGTGCATTGACGAGATTGACAAATGCAATACCATTATGTATTGCTATTGTTATAGGGATAATTACACTGGTGAAATACCGTCAATGGAAATGTATAATAAAAAATGGTATAGTATTTACGTCAGCATGTATTTTAGTTCTGATTCCTTTTGTTATCTATTTTACTGTAGTTAATGGACTTTATGACATGTTTTTTGGAACAATAATATTTAATATTCAATATATTGGCAGCCAGAGTGTATTAACAGGGATATTTGATATTGTTCATAACCCAACATCGTTAATACCTGTGTATGCACCTTTATGGGCCTCTTTTATGATAGGGATATGTTGCTTTATCTTTGAAAAAAAATATCGTAGTATTGCAACAATTTTAATTGTTTCAGGCATTGTTGGATCTTTTATACAAATGACAGGATATATGTATCTCCATTATTTAAAAATATGGATTCCCGTTTTTGTTGTTACAATGGGATTGATACCAAAATTATTGAGAAAAAAGAATATATGTAAGTGGATTACAATTCTCACAGTTATCGTATTGATTATCACAACTGGAACGAGAGTGATAGGAGAAGTGGATAAGGCAATTGGCATTTTGAAAAGAAGAGATACAGTTGTTTTTGAAGAAAAAAGTAAAGAAATTATACAGAAGATTCCGGAAGTAGATAAAGATAAAGTTCTTGCATATAATGTTGAAGCTTATTTTTACATGGCTACAAATATTAATCCGTGTTTTAAATATTTCGTTTTACAAGACTGGCAATGCAGTCATAGCAAAAAGATGGAACAGGAATTGGAAGATTTTTTTGAATCAGAAAAAGCAAAATATATTGTAACATCTTCTATAAAAGAAAATAATTTAGATTATATAATAAGAGAGCATTATGTAGAAGTAGATGAAAATGATACATTTAGGTTATACAAATTAAAAAATATCAATAAAACTGATTAAATTTGTCACTACACAATTGATTTTGCATATGTTATAGTACATCTATCCTAAAAAATAAAGGCGACGAAGGGAACCAGTAGTTACAGAGCGGCTGACAGAGAGTTGCCGGCTGGTGAAAGGCAATCAGCGCAAAGTAATGAACTCATCTCGGAGCTTCCGGCTGAAGACATAGACTGTTGTGTAGGTTTGGACGGTGTTCACCGTTATATGATTTGATGGTTACATCAATGAGTGCATGTTTTTGACATGAATCAGAGTGGTACCGCGTAGTAAAGCTTACGTCTCTGTGTTTTCTTGGAAGACACAGAGATTTTTCAATTTTTTAAAGGAGAGCAGAACGATTATGATGAATTACAAAAAATATCAAAGGCAGTATTTTATGCCGCCGGTTCCAACGTATGACTGGGTAAAAAAAGAGTATATTACAGAGGCGCCGATTTGGTGCAGCGTTGATCTGCGTGATGGAAATCAGGCGTTGATTGAGCCGATGAGTTTAGACGAAAAACTCGAATTTTTCCAGATGTTGGTGGACATCGGATTTAAAGAAATAGAGGTTGGATTTCCGGCAGCGTCAGAGACCGAGTACAATTTTATGAGGGCGTTGATTGAGCGGGATATGATTCCTGATGATGTGACGGTTCAGGTACTGACGCAGGCGAGAGAGCATATTATCAAGAGGACGTTTGAGGCAGTCAAAGGCGCAAAGCACGCGGTCATTCACCTTTATAACTCCACCTCCGTAGCGCAGCGGGAGCAGGTGTTTAAAAAAAGTAAAGAAGAAATTAAGCAGATTGCAGTGGACGGCGCAGTACTGTTAAAGCAGCTTGCAGACGAAGTGGACGGTAATTTTTCCTTTGAGTACAGTCCGGAGAGTTTTCCGGGAACAGAGGTGGACTATGCGCTTGAAGTCTGCAATGCAGTGCTTGATGTATGGCAGCCGAAGCCGGAGAATAAAGTCATTATCAACATTCCGGCGACTGTGGAAAATGCAATGCCGCACGTTTTTGCAACGCAGGTGGAATATATGCACAAGAATTTGAAATATCGGGACGCCGTCACGATTTCCGTACACCCGCACAATGACAGAGGTTGCGGCGTAGCGACAGCGGAACTCAGCGTACTCGCGGGGGCTGACCGTATTGAGGGCACTTTATTTGGAAACGGTGAGCGTACCGGAAATGTGGACGTTGTCACGCTTGCCATGAATCTGTTTTCACATGGGGTTGATCCGAAACTTGATTTCAGCAATATGCCGGAAATCTGTGAACTTTATGAACGTGTCACCCGTATGCAGGTGAGTCCGAGACAGCCATATGCGGGAGATTTGGTATTTACGGCATTCTCAGGCTCCCATCAAGATGCGATTGCAAAAGGAATGGCGTGCAGAGAACAAAGTGACGATGATATCTGGACAGTTCCGTATCTTCCGATTGATCCGGTTGATGTCGGAAGGACTTATGATTCCGATGTCATTCGTATTAACAGTCAGTCCGGAAAAGGCGGCATCAGTTACATTTTAAAGCAGAACTTCGGACTTTCCCTGCCGGATAAAATGCGCGAAAATGTCGGATATACCGTAAAAGACATTTCCGATAAAGAGCATAAAGAACTTTCGCCGGAATGGGTGTACCGGATTTTTGAGGATAAATATATCAATGATAACTCTGTATTTTCCGTACCGGAAGCGCACTTTGTACAGAAAGACGGAATTGTGGCGGAAGTAACGATTGCGCAGACAGATATTGTTCGTGTGGTCAAGAGTACCGGAAATGGCCGTCTGGACGCAGTCAGTAATGCGTTTAAGCAGTTCTTTGACATCAGTTATGAACTTTCCGTCTATGAGGAACATTCCCTCTCAAAAGGTTCCTCATCAAAAGCGGTTTCTTATGTGGGCATCAGTTGTAATGGCGTGATGTTCTGGGGCACCGGTATTGACGCGGATATTATCAAGTCGTCTATACAGGCGTTGACTGTTGCGGTCAATCAATATCTGCAATCCGTTGGAAGACAGGGAAGTCAGGACGAACGGCTGACGGAAATCAAAAATTATATTCACACAAATTATCTCACAGTCACTTTAGATGAACTCTCAGACGTATTCCATCTGTCTAAACCGTATCTGTCTAAATATATCAAAGACAAATCCGGAAAAACTTTTGGAGAACTGCTTAAAAATGTCCGAATGAAAAAAGCAAGGGCGCTGTTAAAGAGCAGCTCCATGACGGTGGAAGCGATTTCTGAAGCAGTGGGATACCAGAACGTGGAACATTTTGTCAGATTGTTTAAAAAGAAATACGGTATGACGCCGGTACAGTTTAGGAATGAAAATTAGGAGGACGAAATATGAAAACAAAGTTTTTAGCACTTGTATCTGTTATTGCGCTGGTTTTTTCCGGCTGCTCAGCAGATATTGAAATGAAAATTCAATCAAACAGTAAAGTGGAGATGACAGTTGTATGCGACATTGAAAAAGATATGTATGATGCGGCACTGCTTTTGTCAGGAATGTCGGCGCAGGATATGATGTCAGATATGGGCGGCGCAGATATTAAAGTTGTTACCATTGACGGAAAGCAGTACTATGAAATCAGGGAAACGGAAAGCGGAACTCCGAAACAAATCATGTCTTCTTTCGATGACGGACAATCCAGATGTTATATTTCGGGCGATACCTTTTATATGAATATCAATTCGGGAGATGACGGAGTGTTTGGAGACATGTCCGGATTAAGCGTCGGAACTTCAAATGCGCTTAGCCCGGAGAATATGAAAATGACCTTTACGGTTGAGTTCCAAAAGCCAATCACATCGACGACCGGAGTAAAAGATGCTGCCAATGCAAACAGGGTTTCTTTTGAAGTTCCGGTCAGCACAATGGGTTCTTCTTATACAATGTTTGCTACATGCAATGAAAAAGTATCATTGGCTTCCGTAAGAAATCTGGTAAAAAAGGCAAATCAAATTGCAAGACCGAAAATCCGCTCTGTCAAGGCAAAGAAAACAAAAAAGAAAACCTATACAGCGACAGTGAAGATTAAAAAAGTGAAGGAAGCAAAAAGATACGAAATAGAATATTCTGCGAACAAATCATTTAAAAAAGCAACGAGTATTTTAACAAAAAAGACCAGCGCAAAAATAAAAAAACTGAAAAAGAATAAAACTTATTATATCCGCGTGATGGCCTTTAAGAAAAACTATGCGGGCAATGAAGTTGCAAGTAAATATTCAAAGGTAAAGAAAATTAAAGTAAAGGGATAAATGTTATTTGCAGCCGGACAAGGATCTGTATGGGAAAAGAACTTATTTCAGAGAGGAGTTTGTGATGGAAAAGAGGTTATTTACATCAGAGTCGGTGACGGAGGGACACCCGGATAAAATGTGCGACCAGATTTCAGACGCGATTTTAGACGAACTGATGCGGCAGGATCCAAACAGTCGTGTGGCGTGTGAGACGGCTATTACGACCGGACTGGTTCTGGTTATGGGTGAAATCAGTACGGAAGGGTATGTGGATATTCAAAAGGTTGTCCGCGATACAATTCGGGAAATCGGATATGACAGGGCAAAGTATGGATTTGATTGCGATACCTGCGGCGTCATCACTGCGCTGGACGAGCAGTCGGCAGATATTGCAATGGGCGTAAATCAGGCTTTAGAAGCAAAAGAGCATCAGATGGACGATGAAACAATCGAAGCGATTGGCGCAGGCGATCAGGGCATGATGTTCGGGTATGCCACAGATGAAACGGAAGAACTGATGCCTTATCCGATTGCCCTTGCGCATAAACTGACGAAAAGACTGACAGAGGTGCGCAAAAACGGCACGCTGCCTTATCTTCGTCCCGACGGAAAAAGTCAGGTGACGGTAGAGTATGACGAGGAGGGCAAACCTTCCCGGATTGATGCGGTTGTCATTTCCACCCAGCATAATCCGGAAGTGACGCAGGAACAAATTCATGAGGATATTCGCAGAGAAGTTATTGATGCGGTAATTCCGCAGACAATGACAGATGAAAATACAAAATATTTTATCAATCCGACCGGACGGTTTGTAATCGGCGGTCCTCAGGGAGATTCGGGACTTACCGGACGGAAGATTATTGTAGACACTTACGGCGGATATGCAAGACATGGCGGCGGCGCATTTTCTGGAAAGGACTGTACGAAAGTAGACCGTTCCGCAGCTTATGCGGCGCGGTATGTGGCAAAAAACATTGTTGCGGCTGGACTTGCGAAGAAATGCGAAATCCAATTATCGTATGCGATTGGGGTGGCGCACCCGACTTCCATTATGGCAGATACGTTCGGCACCGGTAAAGTCAGTGACGAAAAACTGGTAGATATCATCAGAAAGCATTTTGACCTTCGTCCTGCGGGCATTATCAAGATGCTTGACCTGCGCAGACCGATTTATAAACAGACGGCGGCGTACGGACATTTCGGAAGAACCGACATTGACCTTCCATGGGAGAAAACGGATAAAGCGGACGAACTGAAAAATTATTTGGCATAAGCTGATGCCTGTAAAATGGAAGCAAGATGAAGATTGTAAAACCTGACGGCAGAATGTCGTCAGGTTTTTTAACTTTCAGAAATTATTGACATTCCTATTGTTTAGAAATATAACTTTAACAAAACTCGGCAATAATTTAAAGCTGGATAAACAGAATATGTACCGCCAAATATGAAATATGATGACTGGTATAAAACGTATGTTGTAAATTCAACCGAAAGTAGTAGAATGAAAAAAAGAGCTATTTCTGGTGTTTTAAACGATAAGAGCGGTCATTAGGTATTAAAAGAAATCTTTATGCTGATACTATGGAAGCGTGCGAAATAGTAATAAAAAACCGGAGGTTGATTTGATGTTATTATATGAAATGATTATCAATAATAATGAAAAAATCGTATATAAATATTATCCAGAGGGAAGAAAAAGTTTTGGAACTGTATTTATAAATAAAAAAACGAAAGAATATAATGTTGATAAACTGGCTCCTAATGATGAAGTAAAAACTTATTTGATGCATATGTTTGTTCAAATTAGAAAATTTATTGAAGAAGATGATTTTAAAGAAAAAGGAGCAATAGCTTGGTGTTGATATTATATTTATAAAGCAAAAAGGCACTCTCAAAGAGTGCTTTTTTGTTTTAGGAGTATCATGGTGTGAATGTTTCAATGATAGGATATTTAAATCATACCAAAATTCCGGTATCCATAGATATTGGTTTTGGCGATTTTTTAGTAAGACAGAGAAGATGGCAGGCGTTTATAAAGAAAAAGAAGGTAATACTAAACGTTGAACAGTTACCGTAATTTAAATTTTTTTGCTTAAATATTGACATCGTGTCAGAATGGTGATACATTGATTATACTGACAATGTGTCAGAATATATCAGCAAGTCGGGAGGTGACAGAATTATGAAGAAAAATATTGGTTCCCTGTTGGAGCTTTATCCCACTCCTGTAACGGTCATTGGAGCGATGAATGGTGAAAACCCCACATGGACATTGGTTGCCCATATCGGTATTATAGGTCACGACCGGTTATTTGTAAATCTCCACTGACAATAGAGTGCAGCGTTGTTGATGTGTACAACACTTCTAATTTTGAGAGTTTTATCTGCACTATTGACAATACCTATGTTGAAGAAGAACACTTGAATGAAAATGGAAAGGTTAATTACGATACGTTGAAACCGGTGTTGTTTGAGTTTCCTACTTATCAATACCTGAAAACAGGCGATGTAATCGGCAAATGCCTGTCTTTTAAAAAAAATATCGGAAAATAAGGAGGATAAAAAATGCCAAAAGGATCGCCGGAGCTGACGAAAGCCCGTAAAGACGAAATTATCAACGCCTGCGAGGAGTTGTATAAAACCAAAAGTTTTAAGGAAATTACGTTGAAGGATATCGGAAATGCGACAAGTTTTACCCGAACTTCCATTTATAATTATTTTCAGACAAAGGAGGAAATCTTTCTCGCATTATTGCAGAGGGAAAATGAACTTTGGATTGCTGACCTCAATCAAATCATGGAGGAAAACGCTGCGCTTACGAAAGAAGAATTTGCTGATAAATTGGCTCATTCTCTCGAAAAGCGGGGACAACTGCTTAAAATCATGTCGATGAATCATTATGATTTAGAGGACAGCAGCCGGCTTGAACGGCTTACAGAGTTTAAAGTGGCTTACGGAGGTTCCCTGCGGGCGGTTATGCGCTGTCTGGAAAAGTATTTTCCAAAAATGCCGATTGCAGACAAACAGCATTTTCTATATACCTTTTTCCCGTTTATGTTCGGGATTTATCCGTATACAGTAGTCACTGAAAAGCAGCAAAAGGCGATGGAACAGGCGGGCGTGAACTATGTGTTTATGACCATTTATGAAATTACTTATAACTGCGTGATGGGATTGCTGAAGGAGCAGTAAAAAGAAGGAGGCTTTCCAATGAAGTACACGAACTTGGGAAAATCAGATTTGAGGGTTTCCCGTATCTGTATGGCAGGAAATGTAGTTTAAGAAATAAAAGGAGGACGAAAAAATGGAAAAGATTACACAGACGGCGGGCAGAAATCAACTTGGTGAATTTGCACCGGATTTTGCCCATTTTAACGACGACATTCTCTTTGGTGAGAACTGGAACAATCAGGATATTGACTTAAAAACCAGATGTATGATTACAGTGGTGGCGTTGATGAGTTCGGGGATTACCGATTCCTCACTGATTTATCATCTGGAAAATGCAAAAGCGCATGGCGTAACCCGCGAGGAGATTGCCGCAATCGTAACGCACGTTGGGTTCTATGTGGGCTGGCCGAAGGCATGGGCTGTGTTCCGCATGGCAAAAGATGTGTGGGAATAAAACTCTGGAACATTCTCCGAATGTGTGCCTTCCCCATCGTGTTCCGCATGGCAAAAGATGTGTGGAAATAAAACCGGGAGGGCGATGATTGATATTCCGCCTTAAAATAACGAAATGAGTAAAAAAGAATAGGAGATTATTAGAATGAAAAAGAATGTATTACAAGGGTTTCGCCTGCTGCTTGTTCTTGTATTGGCGGTTGGGCTTGCGATTCCATCGACAAATATAGTAGAAGGCAAAGCAGGAAAAAAGAAAGTGTTGGTTGCATATTTTTCGGCAACGGGGACGACGAAAGCGGTTGCAAAAAAGATAAAAAAAGCGACCGGCGGTACTTTGTATCAGATTAAGCCTGCAGTTCCATATACGGCTGACGATTTGAATTATAATAAAAACTGCAGGGCAAACAGTGAGCAGAGCGATGAAAATGCCAGACCAAAAATAAAGGGTAAGATTAAAAAAATAAGAAAGTATGATGTAATTTTTTTGGGCTATCCAATCTGGTGGGGAAAAGAGCCGAAGATTATCCGTACATTTTTGGAATCCTACAATTTGAGAAAAAAGAAGATTGTGACCTTCTGCACCAGCGGCGGAAGCGGAATTTCCGGAAGCATCAGGGGAATTAAAAAATCTGCGAAAAGCGCGACGGTAATCAAGGGAAAAGACATGACGGGCTGGTCTTATAAACAGATTGCAAAGTGGGCGAAAAAGCAAAGCTAGTATTCGGGAGGTAAAGAATTATGAAAATTTGGAATAAGAAAAGGAAGATGGTCAGCGCGCTGCTCGTGCTGTCATTAGCGTTTTGCCTGACAGCATGTGCATCATCAAAAGACAATGAGAGGACTGTCGCAAATACAGATGCAACGGAGCAGACAGCGATTTCGGAGAAAAAAGAAGCAGATACAAAATCAGAGACCGAAAAGGACACTCAAATATTGGTAGCTTACTTTTCAGTAATCAACAATACGAAAGGTGTGGCGCAGAAGTTAGCAGACGGTCTTGGCGCCGACCTTTATGAAATCACACCTGAACAGCCATATACAGACGAGGACATAGATTATGGTAATTCCAAAAGCCGTACATCTGTCGAAATGAATGACCCTGATGCCCGGCCTGCAATTTCCGGTGCTGTGGAAAATATGGCTCAGTATGATGTCGTGCTTATCGGTTATCCAATCTGGTGGGGAAAAGCTCCGCGGATTATGAGTACTTTTGTCGAGAGTTACGATTTTTCCGGCAAGACGCTCGCAGCGTTTTGCACCTCTGCAAGCAGCGGATTTGGAGACAGCGATTCGGCACTTAAGGAAGCAACCGGCGGGGCTGTGTGGCTTTCCGGCAAACGCTTTAGCGCAGGCGCGTCTGCAGAGGAAGTAATGGAATGGGCAGACGGTCTTGGAATCAACTAGGTTGTTTTAAATGACTGATGAAAACAGCCGCGTTAAGTAATTGATGCAAGCAGTCACATCAGGTAATTGATGAAAACAGACACGTTAAGTAATTGATGCAAGCAGTCACATCAAGTGGCTGATGAAAAACAGAGAAAATAAGTAAAAAAATAATTGAAAAAAACAGAGAAAAATAGGTAAAAAAAGCAGAAAAATAGAAAAATCAATGATAGGAGGAAACAAATATGAGCAAAACATTAGTAGCATATTTTTCAGCAAGCGGAACAACCGCAGAAGCAGCAAAACAACTTGCAAAGGCAGCCGGCGCGGATTTGTATGAGATTAAGCCTGACATACCTTATACGCCGGCAGATTTAAACTGGCTGGATAAGCAGTCCCGTAGCTCTGTGGAAATGAGCGATAAATCCAGCCGTCCGGCGCTTGCAGACAAAAACGCCAATATCAGCGCATACGACACAATCCTGCTGGGATTTCCTATCTGGTGGTATGTAGCGCCTACGATTGTGAACAGTTTTTTGGAAACCTATGACTTTTCAGGAAAGAAAATCGTATTATTTGCGACGTCCGGCGGCAGTGGTTTTGGAAAAACTGTGGACGGATTAAAGGGCTCGGTAGCATCGGATACGGTAATTACAGAGGGCAGGGTGCTGAACGGCAGCCATTCCACTGAGGAACTGAAAGAATGGGTGGATACTTTATAAAACAACCCACAAAGAATTTCAATTACATACAAAATTGCGTAAAAAATAGAAAATTACATGTAAAATAACCCAGAAATGAGCGGCAGAGAAATCAAATTACATGTCAATCTCCGTAAAAAATAGAAAATTGCATGTAAAACAGCCCTGAAATTTGCGAAAAGAAAACAAAATTACATACAAAATCGCGCAAAACATACAAAATTGCATGTAAAATAACCCTTAAATGAGCGAAAAGAAAATCAAATTACATGCCAATCTCCGTAAAAAATAGAAAATTGCATGTAAAACAGCCCTGAAATTTGCGAAAAGAAAATAAAATTACATACAAAATCGCGCAAAACACACAAATTTGCATGTAAAACACCCGACAGGCGCAGAAAACAAATCAAATGAAGGCTGTGCGCTTCCAAAAATCCTATTTTCCAAGCACAAGTTTCAAAAGATACGGAATTTCCGCCTCAAAGTTGACCGCATAACTGACGCGGTTCGGATCTTCATAAGTGTTTTTAATGCAGGCGCAGGTGAAATCCGCAGCGATTTTCAAAGCGTCTGCGACAGAAAAATCATTGACCAGCGCACCGGTAAAAGCGCTGGCAAACACATCGCCGGTGCCATGAGATTTGTACGGAATTTTTTCCGTTCCATAACTGAAAAATGTATTGGACTGCGTATGGTATCCGAGAAATCCCAGAGAGCCGTCGGCAAAAGAAACGCCGGTAATCACTACGGTTTTTGCGCCGAGTTCTGCAAGCCGTAGCAACAATTCTTTTACCGTTGCTTCGCCGGCGTCTTCGCCCGGATAAGGAACGCCGAGCATCAGGCAGGCTTCGGAAATATTTGGAAGAATAATATCGGCGTGGCTGCACAGAGTACTCATTTTCTTGGCAAAATGCGTATCAAATCCGGTGTACAATTTTCCGTTATCCGCCATTGCAGGATCGACGATAATCCGGTTATTTTCTGTCTTAAAAGCCTTAAAATAATCTTCCACAAGGGCAATCTGACGTTCGGAGCCGAGATATCCGGTGTAAATCGCGTCAAAGACAAACCCCTGCGACTGCCAATGGTTCCGGATTGGTTCGAGGTCGTCTGTCAGATCCCGAAAAGTAAAATTCTGAAACTGCGTGTGCGTGGATAAAACAGCAGTTGGCACAATAGCCGTTTCAACGCCCATTGCAGAAATAATCGGCAGGGCGGCTGTCAGGGAGCATTTCCCGATACATGAAATATCCTGAATGGTTGCAATTCTTTTCATTCCTGATTTGAAACCGGCGTCCCAAAAGAGGGCGTCGGTTTTTTCTCCTTGTGTTATTTTTTCCTTTGCATTATATGCTGTATGTGGTATGATTTATAGTATCATTTTTATAAAAAAAAGTAAGGTCAGATAACAGATGCTCTATCATTTGGAAAATCGCGGAAACCACCCGATTTATGAATATTTATACAACTGCATAAAAAACGATATTCTCACCGGAAAAATCAAGGCGGGAGAGAAACTGCCGTCGAAACGGGAACTGGCAAAAAGTCATGGAATCAGCGTGATTACTGTGGAAAATGCTTACGCCCAGTTAGTGACAGAGGGATATATTTATTCCGAAGAAAAAAGAGGTTTTTTTGCCGGTGACCTTGGCGGGAAATATATTCAGCAAAATCCGGAAAGAATTTTGGCAGAGCAAAAGCAGCCGATGAAGTGGCTTGTGGATTTTAAGTCAAACCATATTCTCTACGACAGTTTTCCTTTTTCTACATGGGCAAAGGTGATGCGCAAAACCCTGTCCGATCAGGAAATTTCATTTTTAAAAAGTCCGGAGCACTGCGGCGTGGCGCCGCTTCGTCAGGCGATTGCAATGCACCTCGAAAAATATCGGGGCATGAATGTCAATCCGAACCATATTGTCGTCGGCGCAGGCACAGAATATCTTTACAGTCTGATTGTTCAATTGCTGGGGCGCAGCTCCATGATTGCAATTGAGGATCCGGGACACAAAAAAGTGGGGAAAATTTATGAGAGCAACGGAATCAGATGTCTTCATATCAATGTGGATTCCGACGGACTGGTTGTGGAAAATTTAGAGGGCACCAATGTATCGGCGGTGCACATTTCCCCGTCCCATCACTTTCCGACCGGCTGCGTGATGCCGGCGGCAAGGCGTTACAAACTGTTGCAGTGGGCAAAGGAAAATCACAGTTACATTATCGAGGACGATTACGACAGCGAGTTCCGTTTTCAGGGAAAACCGATTCCGGCGATGGTGGGTATTGACGATTCGCAGGTCATTTACATGAACACCTTTTCAAAAACGCTGGCGCCGTCCATTCGGATTGCTTATATGATTTTGCCCGAACCGCTGATGAAAAAATTTAACGGGCAGTTTTCCTTTTATTCCGGCACCGTTTCCGGATTTGAACAGTATACGCTTGCAAACTTTATTCTTCAGGGATATTTTGAACGGCACATCAGCCGCATGAGAAATTATTACCGCGAGTACCGCAGGCGTATTCTCTCGGCAATCCGTCAGTCGCCGATTTGCGACAAGGCGGTGATTGAGGAGGCAAATGCGGGACTGCATTTTATTTTAAAAATCAATCGGGAGATTGACGATGAAAAATATGTGCAGGCGCTCAAAGACAAGCATATTAACATCTCAACGGTGGCAGAATATTGTTATCACAATCAGGAACAGTTCAGACATCAGTTTATTATCAATTATTCGGCGGTAAAAGAAGAAGATTTGAAAGAGGCGTTAAAAATTATGAATGATACGCTGGAGGAAGCAATGAATCAGTATCAGGGAAAACACTCCTTCCGGATAGACATACCGAAAAATGTATCAACGATTATCAAAATACTGGAAAGCCATGGGTATGAGGCGTTTGCAGTCGGCGGGTGCGTGCGCGATACGATTTTAGGCCGCGTTCCGGACGACTGGGACATCACGACATCGGCGCTGCCGCAGCAGGTCAAAGATATTTTTCATAAAACCATTGATACCGGATTACAGCATGGTACGGTGACGGTGCGGATTGGCGGCGAAAATTACGAGGTGACGACCTACCGGATTGACGGAGAATATACGGACGGCAGACACCCCGACTGCGTACAGTATACAACAGATTTGGTGGAAGATTTAAAGCGGCGGGATTTTACCATCAATGCGATGGCGTACAATCCGTCTGTCGGGCTGATTGATGCGTTTGACGGTATGCACGACCTTGAGAGGAAGCGGATTGCCTGTGTCGGAACGCCGGAGGAACGGTTTGGAGAGGACGCTTTGCGGATTTTGCGCGCAGTGCGGTTTTCGGCGCAGCTTGGATTTGAAATTGCGCAGACGACAAAAGAAGCGGTTGCGGCGATGGCGCCTCAGCTTTCCAAAATCAGCGCAGAGAGACTCCGCGTGGAACTGGAAAAACTGCTGTTGTCAGAGCACCCTGAAAAACTGATTGACGCTTATGAACTGGGCATTACAAAAGTTGTGCTGCCGGAGTTTGACAAAATGATGGAATGTGAACAGAATACGCCGTATCATCAGTATGACGTCGGAAGGCATACCGTTGAGGTCATCAAAAATGTCCCGAAAGACCGCGTGATGCGTTGGGCGGCGCTGCTGCATGACGTGGCAAAGCCGGAGAGCAAAACGACCAAAGAGGGACGGGATCATTTTCATGGACACGCGCATCGCGGAAGCCTGAAAGCGCCTGAAATTCTGCGCAGGCTCAGGATAGACAATAAAACCATCAAGACTGTTGCACGCCTGATAGACTGCCATGACGACCGCCCTGCCGGAACGCCTCTCGGCAAAACCCCTGAGGCTGTCAGACGGAGTGTGCGCAAAATCGGAAAAGATATTTACAGTCAGTACTTGCAGCTTGCCTACGCTGATTTTCAGGGAAAAAGCGACTACGGAAAGCAGAAAGGCTACGACGATTATCTCTATACCTGCAGACAGTTTGAACTCATTATGAAAAACCATGTCTGCACCTCCAAAAAGGAAATGGATATTTCGGGGAAGGATTTGATTGAACTCGGTTGTCCGACAGGCGAAAAAATGGGAGAACTCTTGGAGCAGTTATTAGAGGTTGTCTTAAAAGAGCCGGAAAAAAATAAAAAAGAAATTTTATTACAGGAAGCCGGAAGGCTGATGGGGTTATAAAGGTGCAGTGCAGATGCATTGCATCTTTTTTAATGCTTAAAATCATGTGGACATGCGATGTTTCCTAAAATCATAAGAATAAAAGCGGTTCTTTTTTCATAGGTTAGAATACGGAAAAACGAGCGCGAAGTGGGTGGAAATGTATGAACGAAAAAGCAGTCAGTGTTTTTGAACAGTACGATTTGGGGAAGGAGGATTTGTTTAAACTAAGAGGAAATTACGGGTGCGTAACGCCGAATGGAAAATATATTTTACAGGAATATGATTATAGCGAAGAAAAACTGGTAACCATTTCTACGCTGCAAAAGTTTTTGGGCGGGCATGAAATCTTAACGGAGGAGCTGGTTCCAAACAGAGAGGGCAGATTTATTTCCGTCGGAGAGGACGGATTCGGATATTATTTAAAAAAATTTTATGATTTAGAGGAATGTAATATCAAAAACGAACAGCATATCGTGAGCGCGACAGGGGTTTTGGCGCAATTTCATAAACACTGTACGCTTGCCGGAGGAATACCGGCGGAGGCGCAGGGCTTTCATCAGGGAAAAAATATGCTGGAAGCGTTTGAAAAGCATAACAAGGAAATTGTAAATATCAGAAACTATATCCAGAAAAGAAAAAACAAAAATATTTTTGAACAGTATCTTCAGGGAATGATTGTGGAATATTACGGACAGGCGGTGGAGGCATTTGAGCAGTTGAAGCAGTCGGAATACCGGCAGTGTTACCGTCAGGCGTGCAGCGAAAAACAATTATGTATCGGCAATTTCAATCAACATTCCATCGGCTTTTATAAAAAAACTCCGGTGCTGCTCAATCTGACCAAAGTCCATTATGCGCCAAAAATCCATGACTTATATGATTATTTAAGAAAAGTACTGGAGAAAAACGACTGGGAAATCCAAGTCGGGCAGAACGTTCTGAGAGAGTACAGGGAGAAAAATGCTTTGGAGGAAAAGGAAATTGCAATATTAAAAATCCTTTTGTCTTATCCCGAAAAATTCTGGAAAATAATAAACTATTACTATAACTCAAACAAGGCGTGGTATTCGGATAAAAATGAAGAAAAGTTAAGAGCTTTCCAAAATCAGGAAAAATTGCGGTGGAAATACATCGAAACCCTGTAAAAACATTTTTAAAAAAATTAAAAACTGAAAAAAATATTTTTAGCTGACTTGTAAAAGTAAATTCCGTGTGAAAGATTAAATTCCACTTACGTTAAAAAAACAGTTGAAATTTCTAAATT
>CANRMF010000021.1 GCA_947631665.1 uncultured Lachnospiraceae bacterium
CGGATTAAGGAAAGCAGGGAATGGAGGCGAGAGTATATGACACTGGAAATGGCGCTGAAGGAACAGTTTCAGGCAGGAGAAGCAAAGGGTCTAAATGCCGGCTATGAAAACAGTATTGCCGTCCTTCGGGATTTAAAGAGTGGAATGTCTGCGGAACAGATTGCTCAAAAATATCAGATTGATACTGAAAAGATACATGCATTACAGGAGTTTCTTTAAAGTATTAAATTTTCATTTTGAGTTTTTGCAATGTACAGAAGGACTATTCCTAAACGATGGGTTTTCTAATAGAATAAAAACAGGGATATTGTCACTGACAGAAAGCAGCGAATATCCCTGTTTTTTATTTTTTATTCTTTCCGAATTTTAACAAGCAGCGCTCTGCCCTCTTTCACACATACTCTGGCAGTTTTTCCCTTTAATACCTCATTGCTGATACCATATTGATACTCGGAGGGAATCGTCGCATCATGCAGCGGAAATTTTACATTTTCCTCAGTAATCCCCTTTGCGGTACCGTCAATATTCAGAAGCGAAAAATAAGAATATTGATCCGTAATCTCAACGATATCCTCTGATACAATTTCCATCTCGCAATCATCGTCAACAATCTGCGCCTTTTTCCCCAGTCGGTGAAGATATAACAACAGCGAAACATTTCCAAACGTATGGTCAAACCTCCCTCCGGTTACGCCAACCAGCAGAAACTCCTGATAACCGCGTTTTACTGCTTCTTTCACAGCAAAAACCGTATCGGTATCGTCTTTTTCTCTCGGAAGTACAATCGTCTCAATATCCACATCAGGTTTTTGAAAGGAATCGAAATCCCCAATTATCAAATCCGGTTTTCTTCCAAGCCCTTTTTGATGTCTTAACCCGCTGTCACAATAAATATAGAAATCATTTTCTGACAGATACGGTTTGATGACATTGTAACAATGAATTTTTGCGCCGCCGATAACCACACAACGTCTCATTACATTTTCTCCGGAGCCTGAAAGCCCAGCAAATCAATACTTGTCTCTAACACAGATTTGGTAAGAGCAATCAGTGCAATATAGCCCTTCTGCTTTTCTTCATCTTCCTCAGCAAGAATTTTTGTATCATGATAAAAACTGTTAAAGCAGTTGGACAGTTCATAAATGTAAGCGCAAATCTTGTGCGGGGAGAGTTCCCTTGCCGCGCTTTCCACTGCCTCCTTAAATTTCGTCAGCTCCAGCATTAACGCCATTTGCGTTTTGTTCTGCGTAGCGGTAATTTTTGTCTGCCCAATCTGCTTTCCGTCCGCCTGATACTTTTCCAAAATGGATTTAATCCGCACAATCGTATAGAGAATATACGGCCCTGTATTTCCCTCAAACGATGCAAATTTATCCGTATCAAAGATATAATCTTTACCGGACTGATTTGATAAATCTCCATATTTCAACGCCGCAAGTCCGACAATTTCAGATACCTTTTCTGCTTCTTCCGGTTTGATTGACCGGTTTTCCATCATTTTTTTGAAGACCGCCTCACGAATCTGTGAAACAAGACTGTCAAGCTGCATGACACCACCGTCTCTGGTCTTAAACGGCTTTCCGTCCGCTCCGTTTACAGTACCAAACCCTATATGCGTGAGCTTTGTTTCCGGTTTTACAAGTCCTGCTTTTTTTGCCACACGAAATACCTGTGTAAAATGAAGTTCCTGCCGTTTGTCTGCAAGATAAATAATCTCGTCCGGATTAAAATCCTTCTGACGCTGAATAATCGTTCCCAAATCAGAGGTGGCGTAAAGCACAGCGCCGTCTGTTTTTCTTACAATACATGGCGGAAGTTCTTTTTTATCCCCTTCCTCTGTGACATCAACAACCAACGCTCCCTGACTTTCATGAACCAATCCTTTTTCCTCTAAAATCCTGAAAAGTTCCGGAAAATACGGTTTGGCATCGCTTTCTCCGTTCCAAAGGTCAAAATGCACGTCCAAATTCTCATAATTTTTCTTGATATCCCTGACAGAAACATTCATGATGTGGTTCCAGATTGCAAGATACGGCGCGTACCCCTGCTGAACCTTTACCGTCGCTTCCTGTGCTGCCTGCGCAACAACGCTGTCTGTTTTTGACTTTTTGCTTGCGGTCGGATAAATCTCTGCCAATTCTTCAATCGTAAAAGGAGGTTCTGTCGGATATTCTCCGGTATAATTTTCATCAAAATAAACGAGTTCCGGCTTTCTTGCCTTTAACTCCATAATCACCTGTCCAATCTGAAGTCCCCAGTCGCCCAGATGAACGTCGCCGATAACCTGATTTCCCACATATTTTTTAATCCGTTTAATACTCTCTCCAATTACTGCCGGACGGAGATGTCCTACATGAAGCGGTTTCGCAACATTCGCGCCGCCATAATCAACAACCACTGTCTTATTCTGTTTTTCCACGCCGTATTTCTCTGCACAGACCATTTCATTCAGATAATCCGCAACAAACCGGCTGCTTAAATTGAGATTGATAAATCCGGGCATCACCGCTTCGATATACATAAATGCCCCGTCATCTTTTAAATACTCTACAATCTCATTGGCAATCATAATCGGCGCTTTATGATACTGCTTTGCGCCCGCCATCGCTCCATTACACTGGTACTGACATAAATCCGGTCTGTTGGACACTACAACTCTGCCCAATTTTTTTTCATATCCTTTTTCTTCAAAAGCCTGTTCAAACTTTTCCGTAATAATTTCCAGTAATGTTTTCATGGTATCCTCCTGATATTCTTATGGGGCTACTTTACAGCAACCCCAATAAAAATGAAATTCATTTCGTCATGTTTCAACATCAAAATTTATAACTCTACGCCGTTTAATTTCAATAATTCTCTGGCGGATTCTACCGAATCCACACCTTCCTTGTTTTTAATCGGGGCAAATTCCTTTTCCCTCACAACTTCATACGCCAGACAATTATCCATCATATGAATCATATCAAGCACCAGCGTTTCAAATTTAAAGCCGTTTTCCTTCTGTGGCTTTACTTTTTCTCCCTGCTCATTGATATGTTCAATCTTCTTTTCCACAACATGGACTGCAAGATTATTTGAAAGATTTTTTTCCAAAGCGTCAATCCGGAACAGATAATTTAAAATGACGCCGTATTTGTAGAAAAGTTCACCGTCCTCGTCGCGTTCCCTTGCCATATCTTCAGACATTTCATAATATTCCACAATGGACGGCTTTCCATCTTCCAGACAGAGCACGCCGACTTTTTCTTCCGGCCGTCTTTTCGCTACAACTTTGGCAGCGCAGCAGTAATCCCCGTCTATCGTCGCGCCCACAAAACATGGATCCGCAATTCTCTGGCAGACATTGTCCACAGCAAATACATTCAGATATTCGACGCCCGACTGCTTTGCCTTTTCTTCCAGACCGGATTCAACAAAAGAGATGAACCAGCCGCCGTTTCCGTTCGGTGACGTGGCAACGCGGTCTTTTTCTTCAAGGAAAATTTTTCCATTATAATTGGCAGCCGGAGCCATTTTCTGTACAAAAAAGTCTATATACTCCGGGTTATATCCGAAATAGTTCATGTCCCGGAAAAACTGTCTTGTGTCCGTATCATTTTTTTCGCTCGTCATAATATAAAGAGGAATCCATGCTCCGGTCTCCTCGACAACATCAAGCAAATTGCGTACCAGCATTTCAAAAATGTAGACATCTTTTGTCAGTCCGATATTATACATTCCTTTCGGCTTGTCGGAACCAAGGCGGGTGCCCATGCCCCCTGCCAAAAGCAGAGCGCCGACTTTTCCCTCCTGAATTGCCTGTATGCCAATCTTTTGAAACCGTTCCTTATTTTTTTCGATTTCTTTCACAGACACCGCATCGGTCAGCGGAGTAATCACTCCTTTTTTGATTTCATCAGCATCGCGCTCCAACAGATTTAATAAATCAAAATCAATGCTTTCTATCTGTTCCAGCAATGATTCCCTCTGATTTTCATTAAGGTCTTCGTAGTATTTCAGCAGATGCGTCTGATTCTTCTGTTCCAACAAATCATATATTTTCTTATATCTCATGACAATTCCTCCTGAATAAGCCTTATATCTTTGCAATGTCAACCAGCGTCAGATTTTCCTTTGCATTGCTTTCCAGACTGGTCAGCAATGCGTCGACAGTATCCAGACTGGTGAAGCAGTTCACACCGGTCTCAATGGAAATACGTCTGATTAAAAATCCGTCACGACTTTTATCTCTGCCCTGCGTCGGCGTATCAATGACAATATCAATCTTATGTTCAAGCAATAAATCCATGACGGTCGGCGCTTCCTGCTGTATTTTATTGACCTTGATGGCGTCGACACCGTTTTCCCGAAGAATTTCCGCCGTACTTCTGGTCGCATAGATTTCGTAGCCTAATTTTTCAAATCTCTGCGCGAGCGGAATAACCTCCTGCTTGTCCGCATCTTTTACGGAAATAATCATTTTCTTATGCTTTGGAAGCACAACGCCGGCGCCGAGAAATGCTTTATACAGCGCTTCGTTAAACTCTTTGGCAATACCGAGACATTCTCCGGTTGACTTCATTTCAGGCCCAAGACTGGTTTCCGCCCCGCGAATTTTTTCAAAAGAGAATACCGGCATCTTAATTGCATAATAATCGGCCTTCGGCTGCAGTCCCGGCTGATAGCCAAGCTCTCTGATCGTCTTTCCGATAATACATTTCGCCGCCAGTTTTACAATCGGAATTCCCGTAACCTTACTGATGTATGGCACTGTACGGGACGAACGCGGATTGACCTCGATGACATATACCCTTCCATCGCATACGATAAACTGAATGTTAATCATTCCTCTGACATGCAACGACATCGCAAGTTTTCTCGTATAGTCTTCAATCATGTTAATAATATCCTGTGACAATGTGTATGCCGGATAGACGGAAATACTGTCGCCGGAATGAACTCCCGCGCGCTCAATATGTTCCATGACGCCCGGAATCAGAATATCGGTTCCGTCACAGATTGCATCGACTTCCACCTCTGTTCCCTGAAGATATTTATCGACGAGAATCGGGTGATCCTGAGCAATCCGGTTGATAATACCCATAAATTCTTCAATTTCCTGATCGTTGGTGGCAATCTGCATTCCCTGACCGCCTAAGACATAAGACGGTCTGACTAATACCGGATATCCTAATTCATTTGCCACACGTTTTGCTTCTTCTGCCGTAAATACCGTACCGCCCGAAGGTCTTGGAATACCGCATTTTTCCAAAATTTCATCGAATAATTCTCTGTCTTCGGCAGCGTCGACGTCCTCTGCTTTCGTTCCCAAAATCGGAACGCCCATCTTCATCAGCGCCTCTGTCAGCTTGATTGCCGTCTGTCCGCCGAACTGAACGACCGCGCCGTCCGGTTTTTCGATATTGACAATATTTTCAACATCTTCCGGCGTCAACGGCTCAAAATAAAGCTTGTCTGCAATATCAAAATCCGTAGATACCGTCTCCGGATTGTTGTTGACAATAATCGTCTCGTATCCTTCCTCTTTAAACGCCCATGTACAGTGAACAGAACAAAAATCAAACTCAATTCCCTGTCCGATCCGGATTGGGCCGGAGCCTAATACAAGAACTTTTTTCGGCGGATTCGTCTCTGCCGCCTCATTTTCCCCGCCGTATACGGAATAATAATATGGCGTTGCGGCTTCAAATTCTGCCGCGCAGGTATCCACCATCTTGTAAGCGGCTACGATATTGTTCTGATACCGCATCTGTTTAATTTCTTCCTGTGAAATCCCCGTCAGCCGTTCAATAACGGTATCTGGAAATTCAATCCGTTTTGCATTGCGCAATAACTCCGGCGTCAGCGGGCCTTTCTTTAACGCTTCTTCCATTTCCACAATGACTGCCAGTTTGTCAATAAACCATTTGTCAATCATCGTAATCTCATGAATATGGTCATAGTCCACGCCCCGACGCAGCGCTTCTGCAATCACCCAGATGCGCCGGTCGTCAACTTTGTAGAGCATTTCTTCGAGCTCGTCATCGTCCAATCCGGAAAAATCATAATCGAGCAGACATTCCACATGCTGTTCAAGCGAGCGGATTGCCTTCATCAGCGCCCCCTCGAAATTATTGCAGATGCTCATGACTTCTCCGGTAGCTTTCATCTGTGTCGTCAGTTTTCTGCTGGCGGTAATAAACTTATCAAACGGAAGTCTCGGAATCTTGACTACGCAATAATCCAGCGTCGGTTCAAACGAAGCATAGGTCTTTTGCGTAATCGCATTTTTGATTTCATCAAGCGTATATCCGAGCGCAATTTTTGCCGCCACTTTTGCAATCGGATATCCAGTTGCTTTTGAAGCGAGCGCTGAAGAACGGCTCACACGCGGATTTACTTCGATAACACAATATTCAAAACTCTCCGGGTGCAGTGCGTACTGCACATTACAGCCTCCGGTAATCTCTAATTCATTGATAATATTGAGCGCAGAAGTACGAAGCATCTGATGCTCCTTGTCGCCAATCGTCTGCGAAGGAGCGACAACAATACTGTCTCCGGTATGTACGCCAACCGGATCAATATTTTCCATGTTACAGACTGTGATACAGTTTCCGGCGCTATCGCGCATTACCTCGTATTCAATTTCCTTCCAGCCGGCAATACAGCGCTCTACCAACACCTGTCCCACACGTGAAAGGCGCAGTCCGTTTTCCAGAATTTCAACCAGTTCCGTCTGATTGTGCGCAATTCCTCCGCCGCTGCCTCCAAGTGTATAAGCGGGACGAAGCACAACCGGATAACCGATTTTGTTTGCGAAAGCAATTCCGTCGTCAATATTTTCAACGACCAGTGACGGCGCGCATGGCTCGCCGATTTTTTCCATTGTTTCCTTAAACTCCAGACGGTCTTCCGCTTTCTTTATAGTGGCGGAAGTCGTACCAATCAAGCGGCAGTGATGCTCCTCCAAAAATCCTGTCTCGGCAATCTCCATTGCGAGGTTTAAGCCTGCCTGTCCGCCGAGCGTCGGAAGAATACTGTCCGGTTTTTCCTTTTCAATAATTTTCTTTAAAACCGGAACGGTCAGCGGTTCGATATACACCTCGTCTGCAATATCTTTATCCGTCATAATCGTCGCCGGATTGGAATTTAACAGAACAACCTCAATGCCCTCCTCTTTTAAGGAGCGGCACGCCTGTGTCCCCGCATAGTCAAATTCTGCGGCCTGTCCGATGACAATCGGCCCTGAACCGATTACCAAAACTTTTTTGATACTGTAATCTCTAGCCATTCTTGCGCACCTCCATCATCTGCATAAATTCATCGAACAGCAGGTCTGAATCCTGCGGTCCCGGACATGCCTCCGGATGGAACTGAACGGTAAATATGCTTTTTTGTTTATATCGCAGACCTTCAACGGTCTGGTCATTTACATTGATAAACGCAACTTCTGCGATACTTGGATCAACGGTATCGCCATCAACCATATATCCATGATTCTGTGATGAAATATAAACATGTCCGCTTTTTAAATCTTTGACCGGGTGATTTCCTCCGCGATGTCCATACTTCATCTTTTTGGTATCTGCGCCGGTTGCAAGCGCCACAAGCTGATGTCCGAGACAGATAGCAAAAATCGGAATGTCGGTATCATACAGTTTTTTAATCTGTTCAATCTGATAAGTACACTCCTTTGGATCTCCCGGCCCGTTGGAAAGCATAATTCCGTCCGGATTGGAAGCAATAATTTCTTCTGCGGAAGTATCGCATGGATAAATCGTTACATCACAGCCCCTTTGATTGAGAGACTTTCCAATATTATTTTTCGCTCCGATATCTAACAATGCAACGCGAAATCCATTTCCTTCCAGCCGCGTTTTCTGACGGCAGGAAACTTTTTTCACAACGCCGCTGACCGTATATGCTTTGATTTTTTCGAGAACTTCCGTCAAGTCATCATATTGATTGGTAGTAATCATACCATTCATCGTACCTTTTTCCCGAAGAATTTTCGTGAGGGCTCTTGTGTCAATGCCTGCAATGCCCGGAATGTCGTGCTCCGTCAGAAAATTTTGAATTGTATCATCACAACGGAAGTTGCTTGGCAGACGGCTCAGTTCATTGACAATATATCCGTCCGGCCATGGTCTGAGCGATTCCATATCCGCCCTGCAGATACCATAATTTCCGATTAACGGATAGGTCATACAGACTGCCTGTCCTGCATAAGACGGATCCGTCAGTACTTCCAGATATCCCCACATAGATGTGTTGAAAACAATCTCACTGATGATTTCTTTTGTTGATCCGATAGACGCGCCTTCAAAAACAGTGCCGTCTTCTAATATGAGATATGCGTTCATAAATATTTTCCTTTCTTTTGTTGTCGGTAAAGCACGCCAAACGGGCGCACTTCCACCATTATCTTAAACTTACAGAATTATACCAAAAAAGAGCATCTAATTCAATATAGATTTCTATTTTTTCATAAAAAAGGGCGTGCGATGAAATCAGGACAAAACCGTACTTTTTCTTAACTGTAAACGCGGGGTTTCCCAGTCTTTGAAAATATACTTCATTTTCGGAAACAGGATTCTGCCTATACAAAAAAGAACCTTCCCAATCGCGGGAAAGTTCTTTTATATCGTTTTATTTTGCCTCAATATATCCTTTTGCAACCAGAAGCTCGGCGGAAAGCACCGCGCCTCCTGCAGCGCCTCTCAATGTATTGTGGGACAGTCCGACAAACTTGTAATCGTATACCGTATCTTCACGCAGCCTGCCGACGGAAATTCCCATACCTTTTTCAAAATCCACGTCTAAAGAAACCTGCGGTCTGTTATCCTCCTCTAAATATTGGATAAACTGTTTCGGAGCGCTTGGAAGCTGCAACTTCTGCGGTTCTCCGCTAAACTGATTAAGCGCCTCAATCAACTGTTCTTTTGTCGGCTTCTTCGCAAATTTTACGAAGACTGCCGCCGTATGTCCGTCTAACACCGGCACTCTGATACACTGTGTCGTAATAATCGGACTGTCAGCCTTTTTAATGACGCCATCTTCAATTTTGCCCCAAAGACGGAGAGGTTCCTGTTCTGACTTTTCTTCTTCGCCGCCAATATAAGGAATGATATTTCCTTTCATCTCCGGCCAGTCTGCAAAAGTCTTTCCCGCGCCTGAAATTGCCTGATACGTCGTCGCAACCACTTCCACCGGTTCAAATTCTTTCCACGCTGTCAGCACCGGCGCGTAACTTTGAATGGAACAATTTGGTTTTACGGCAACAAATCCTCTTTTTGTGCCAAGCCGTTTTTTCTGAAATTCAATGACTTCATAATGCTCCGGATTGATTTCCGGCACAACCATCGGAACGTCCGGCGTCCAGCGATGCGCACTGTTGTTGGAAACTACCGGGGTTTCCGTCTTTGCATAATCTTCTTCGATTTTTTTGATTTCATCTTTTGTCATGTCGACAGCGCTGAACACAAAATCAACCTGCGAAGCAACTTTTTCCACTTCATTTACATTAAGGACAATAAGATTTTTTACATTTTCCGGCATTGGAGTCGTCATTTTCCAACGGTTTCCAACTGCCTCCTCATAGGTTTTTCCTGCGGAACGGGGACTTGCCGCCACGCATACCACTTCAAACCATGGGTGTTCTGCTAAAAGAGTCACGAATCTCTGTCCGACCATGCCGGTCGCGCCTAAAACACCAACCTTCAACTTCTTATCTAACTTCATCTTTAATCTCCCTTCCTATCAATTTGATAAAACATCTTCTGATAATCCATTATTGCATTGTTTCCGCTGGCTGCGCCGTCTCCGAAACAGGCGGCTTGGAACTTTGCGTTTCCATTTTTTTACTCTGCGTTCCGGCGCGGTTTTTTTCCTGCTCCTGTATCAGATATTTTTCATATTTTATTACGGATTCTTTGTATTGGGAGGACATCACCATAATATCGACATTCCACATAAAGTAACAGAACATAAATACAAGAATCAATCCGCACAGGCACGAACCGAAATTTCTCTTTTTAAAAAAGGGAAGCGAATCAACATATTTAAAATCTGATAAAAAAATAGCGGGGCTGAAAAGAAAGATGCCGATAAACAGATATTTGGAAATCGTCAGCACCACGTCTGCCGCCGTAAACTCATAGTGAATGATTTCATTGACAATACTCGGCACATAAATTAAAAGCATCAGTCCATAGTAGAAAATGGCAATCATCATCTTCCATGAAACGCCTGAGCGGAATCCAAAAAGCCGGACTCTGCCCCCATCTTCACCGGACAATTTTTTACCCATATTTCCGTTATTGACCTTTTGCTTTTGAACTCTGTAAGGTTTATATGCCATCGGGTATCTCCAATAAAAAAATGATAAAAGCTTCCGGCGTGACTCGAACACGTGACCTGCTCATTACGAGTGAGCCGCTCTACCAACTGAGCTACGGAAGCATTTACTCTCTATAATTTACTATACTCACTTTCAAAAGTCAATTGCCAATTTCTTTTTCTTATACGATTCAGGTGCACAAAGGACTTTTGACACCTGAATCCTTATCCTTATTGATTCAATTATCTAACTCTGCTATAATCTGACTTATGATTTCAATGAAAATAAATGATAAGAACAATTTTATGCAGCATCTTTTAATGCAGGAAACCTTTGATTTTTTCTTATTCTGCGAGGGACAGGTGCGTGCCGCTTCCACTTTTCATCTGGACGGACGGTTTAACCGCGATTATTATAATCCTGAAGAATTATCGGATTTATCTGAAAATTTTATATCATGGAAAAATATCAGACCGGTTGTTTTTTCAATGATTCAGGGAAAAAGAGTCCCTACCAAAATGAAACTTGTGTTTGCCCTGCCTTCCCCATATTATGAAAAAATCCTGCAGCAGGGTGGGCTTTCCCTGTCTCCTTCTGACATTGGCGGTCTTTATCTCCATGTTTTGTACGAAAACGATACGATTACTCTCGTAACCGGAACGTCCCTTAATCTCTTTTCTATGGATAAAACACTGGATCGTTACTGGGACAATTTCATATCATCATGGATTGAACAGCATTTTGACGCCGACAAAATTTAACAAAATATGAACAAACAATGAATTTTTAGCACTCATACCGATTGAGTGCTAATTTTTTATTGACTTTTATATAAACAGTGTTAAAATATGTTTTGATTTAAAAAATAAAGGAGTGATTTTTTTATGGCAAACAAACAGGGAAATTTATCAATTAACAGTGAAAATATTTTTCCGATTATTAAAAAGTGGCTCTATTCTGACCACGATATTTTCTTTAGAGAACTGGTATCCAACGGCTGCGATGCGATTACCAAATTAAAGAAATTAGATGTGATGGGAGAAATCAATCTTCCGGCAGACGAGGAATTTAAAATTCAGGTATTGGCAAATCCTACTGACAAAACGCTGACTTTTATTGACAACGGTATCGGTATGACTGCCGAAGAAGTTGACGAGTATATTAACCAGATTGCTTTTTCCGGCGCTGAAGCATTTTTGGAGCAATACAAAGATAAGACCTCCGAAGACCAGATTATCGGTCATTTCGGTCTCGGATTTTATTCTGCGTTTATGGTAGCAGACAGGGTTACGATTGAAACCCTTTCTTATAAAGAAGGCGCCACTGCCGTTTTATGGGACTGCGACGGCGGTACGGAATTTACCATGTCCGACAGCGACATGACAGAGCGCGGAACAAAAATCACCTTATTCTTAAATGAGGACAGCGTGGAATTTGCCAACCTTTACAGAGCGCAGGAGGTTCTGGACAAGTACTGCTCTTTCATGCCGACGGAAATTTATCTGAGCGATCCTTCCGCAGAACCGGAATATGAAACAATTCCTGAGGAGGACGTTACGGACGAAGACACTGTGATTGAACATATTGTCGAGCCTGCAAAAACGGAAGAAAAAGAAAACGAAGACGGTACAAAAGAAACGGTCGAAACAGAGCCGGAACAGCACAAGGCAAAGATTTTAAAACGTCCGGTTCCGATCAACGATACCGCGCCGCTGTGGGCAAAGCACCCGAATGAATGCAGCGATGAAGACTATAAAGAGTTTTACCGCAAAGTATTTATGGACTACAAAGAGCCTTTATTCTGGATTCATCTGAACATGGACTATCCGTTTAACTTAAAAGGTATTCTTTACTTCCCAAAAATCAATATGGAATACGAATCCATTGAGGGCGTTATCAAACTGTACAACAATCAGGTATTTATCGCCGACAACATCAAAGAGGTCATTCCTGAATTTCTGATGCTCTTAAAAGGCGTCATTGACTGTCCGGATCTGCCGCTGAATGTCTCCCGTTCCGCTCTCCAGAACGACGGATTTGTCAAAAAGATTTCCGACTATATTACGAAAAAAGTGGCGGACAAGCTTTCCGGCATGTGCAAGACCGACAAAGAAAACTATGAGAAATATTGGGACGACATCAGCCCATTTATTAAATTCGGCTGTCTGAAAGACGAAAAATTCTGCGAAAAGATGTCCGACTATATTCTCTTTAAAAATCTCGACGACAAATATCTGACATTCAAGGAAGCGCTGGAGGAAAATAAAGAACAACATGAAAACACGATTTTCTACACGAACGATCCCGTTCAGCAGAGCCAGTATGTCAAGATGTTTAAGGCAGAGGGCATTGACGCCGTCGTTTTGAAAGACAATATCGACCAGCCGTTTATTTCTCAGTTGGAAGCGAAAAATGAGGGCGTTAAATTTAAGAGAATTGATGATGATTTAAACGATTCCTTCACTGAAGAACTGAGTGAAGACGATGCGAAAGATCTGACGGAGAAACTGACGGAAATCTTTAAAAAGGCGCTTGGGCGAGACAATATTGATGTCAAAGTGCAGAAACTCAAAGATGCGAAAGTTTCTTCTATGATTACTGTCAGTGAAGAAACCCGCCGTATGCAGGATATGATGAAGATGTACGGCATGTCAGGCATGGATCCGTCAATGTTTGGCGGCGCCGGCGAGGTGCTGACGCTCAATGCTAATCATGCGCTTGTCAAATATATCCTCGACAATCCGGACGGTGAACATACGGGCCTGATCTGCAAGCAGTTGTATGACCTCGCAGTAATCAGCCATACGCCGTTAAATCCGGATTCCATGACCGCATTTATCGAGCGGAGCAATCAAATTCTTGAGCTTCTTACAAAATAAAAGGGATATAAAATTAAGGGCAGTTATACCGACTGCCCTTAATTTTATGATTATTTTACTTAACTATTTTAAATATTGCATCTAAACCGTTATCAGGGTGATAAGACCATGATACATTGATATTATCAAACACTTCTTCCTGACGTCCCATCAATGAATTTGTAGCCGACATCTCGTCCGTCAAAGAGTCCGGCAATCCCAGACTGTTTACAATAGTAATGATATCCAATAAACTTAAATAGTCGTATTGGTCTTCTGAATCAACCGAAATTGACATTCCGTCGTTGCTAAGCTCTGTTCCCTCACTGGTACAGGCGGCTGCCGCTTTTTGAAAAAGTTTAAAGTCAGGCAGTTTTACCGGTCTTTTCCATACCGGTTACCGTATTTCCATCGTTTCAAAATCTCCTCCACTGCCCTTTTGTATTTGTAAAGATTTTGGCATTTTCTCACCAATTTGGCACACTGATGCTCATTGATAAAATTCCACGAAACATAGTTCCAAAACTCTTTCATTTTATACAAAAGATGTTTTTCCGCTTTCATAATCTGCGAAAAATCTGCATACAATCTGTCATGGTATTGTAAAATCTGCTCTTTGGTCAAGTGGTTTCCACCCTGAATTTCATTTCCAAGATTCGGATTGGCAATCAGTCCCCTCCCAATCATAACGCCATGCACCGGAAACTTCTGCGTGATTTTTTGAAAATCTTCCACAGAACGGATATCTCCATTATAAATCAATGGATTTTTTGAATGTTCCACTGCATACGAAAAAGCCTCCATATCCGGCGTTTCACGATACATCTGGATTTTTGTCCGGCTGTGTATTGTCAGTTCGCTAATCGGATATTGATTATAAACTTCCAGTATTTCCGGAAATTCCTCAGCGCTGTAAATTCCGATTCTTGTTTTTACGGAAATTTCAGGCGGCGCCTCAAGATGGTCTCGCCATGCAAATATCTGCTCAAAAAACCGCTCCATACCCTCTAAGTCCCTTAGAAATCCGGAGCCCTTATTTTTTGCCACAACAGTACCGGAAGGACAACCGACATTAAAATTCAACTCCTCTGTATATCCCAACTCCATTAACTGCTTCGCCGCTTTAATAAAATACTCTCCCTGATTGGTCAAAATCTGCGGAATTAAGCGAATGTTCCTTCGATTATTTTCCGGCAGCAAATCCCGAATTTCCTTTCCTTTAAAACAGGGATTTACGGTAGGCGAAACAAACGGCGCGTAGTATTTATGAACACCGCCAAATAAATCTGCATGTGCATTTCGATAGGTATATCCGGTAATCCCCTCTAATGGGGCAAAGTAAATATTCATGTATTTTCCTTTCTGTTCAGGCTCACAATACGCTTTCCCCTGACTTTCTCCTTCTAAGCCGTCAAAATTTTCTGCCAAGTCATCTTTAAAATTTTATCAAAAGGGAACATTATCTGTAAAGATAGGATTTTCAAAAATCAAACTAAAATCCATTACATATATAATAGTCAAAATAAGCAGATTTGACATGTAAAATTTTCCTAATATTTTTGGAAATGAAATTCAATTACATGTATATTTCTCAAAACAGGCAATTTTGACATGTAAAATCTCCTCAAAATTTTTGAAAATAGAATTCAATTACATGCATATTTCTCAAAACAGGTAATTTTGACATGTAAAATCTCCTCAAAACTTTTGAAAATAGAAGTCAATTACATGCATATTTCTCAAAACAGGTAATTTTGACATGTAAAATCTCCTCGAAACTCTTGGAAATGAAAGTCAATTACATGCATATTTCTCAAAACAGGTAATTTTGACATGTAAAATTTCCTCGAAACTTTTGAAAATAGAATTCAATTACATACATATTTATCAAAACAGGCAATTTTGACATGTAAAACGCCCATATCCTTTAGAAATTGGATTGCCCATATCTTTGAGAAATTGGATTTGGTTTGAAAATGCGTAGTTTTAATGGTATACTCTTAGCAGTGCTCAGCTCTTTGGGTGAGACGGGGCTGCAATGTAAAAATATATCAATTTGCGAGGTATTACATATGAAGTTATGGGGTGGAAGATTTACGAAAGAAACCGACCAGCTTGTTTTTAATTTTAATGAGTCGCTTTCCTTTGACCGGAAGTTTTACAGGCAGGATATTCGCGGCAGTCTGGCGCATGTGCGAATGCTTGGCAGACAAAAGATTATTTCCGAGAATGAAATGAACGCCATTATCAGCGGTCTTGAAGGAATCCTGAAAGACTTAGACTCCGGCGCGCTGCAATTTGACAACAGCGAAGATATTCACAGTTTCGTCGAGGCGCAGTTGATCGAGCGCATTGGGGAGGCTGGGAAAAAGCTGCATACCGGTCGGAGCAGAAACGATCAGGTTGCCCTTGACATGAAACTTTATACACGTGATGAACTGACGGAAGTAAACGGATTACTGAAGACGCTGCTCTCCTCTTTATTAAAAGTAATGGAAGAAAATACGGAGACTTTCATGCCGGGATTTACGCATCTGCAAAAAGCCCAGCCGATTACGTTAGCGCATCACTTTGGCGCATATTTTGAGATGTTTCAAAGAGACCGCAGCCGTCTCGACGATATTTACAAGCGCATGAATTTATGTCCTTTAGGCTCAGGCGCACTCGCGGGCACAACCTATCCGCTCGATCGGGAATACACTGCGGCGCTCCTTGACTTTGACGGGGCTACACGAAACAGCATGGACTCTGTATCCGACAGAGATTACCTGATTGAATTTTTGTCTGCGCTCTCTACAATTATGATGCACCTGAGCAGATTTTGTGAAGAAATCTGTATCTGGAATTCCAATGAATACCGGTTTGTCAATATTGACGACTCTTACAGTACCGGTTCGAGCATCATGCCGCAGAAAAAGAATCCGGATATCGCAGAGTTGATTCGTGGGAAGACCGGACGCGTCTACGGCGCGCTGATTTCCCTGCTTACCACCATGAAAGGGCTTCCGCTTGCATACAACAAAGACATGCAGGAGGATAAAGAACTTTCCTTTGACGCAATTGATACGGTAAAAGGCTGTATTCTTCTCTTTACGGGAATGATTACGACCATGACTTTCAACAAAGAAGTCATGAAGGACAGCACCCGCAACGGATTTACCAATGCGACCGATGCCGCAGATTATCTGGTAAATCATGGCGTTCCGTTCCGCGATGCGCATGGCATTGTCGGAGAACTGGTATTATTGTGCGAACAGAAAGGGATTGCTCTCGACGACCTGACTTTAGAGGAATACCAATCCGTCAGTCCGGTCTTTGAGGAAGATATTTATGATGCCATCAGTTTGGAAACCTGTGTGGACAAGCGGCTGACGCTCGGTGCGCCAAGTCCTGATTCCATGAAAAAAGTCATTGAAATTTATAAAGACTATCTGAACAATGAAGACAAACATTAAAGTTTATAAAAAATATCTGAACAATGAAAACAGGCCTTAAAATTTTTAAAGAATATCCAAACAATGAATACAAACATTAAAGTTTATAAAGAATATCCAAACAATCAAGAAAGTCATTAAGAATAAAAAGCATGATTAAAGGGCAGTTCCGGTAATCCGGTGCTGCCCTTATCTTATAGATTTTCAACGGTTATTTATATTTTCCCAGAAACTCAACGGTTCTCTGATTCGTTGAATGGAACAACTCCTCCGGCGAACCTTCTTCTACAATGTACCCGTCCTCCATGAAAATAATCCGGCTCGAAACTTCTCTTGCAAACAACATTTCATGGGTTACAATCACCATCGTCATATGCTCCCGCGCCAGCTCCTTAATGACCTTTAAGATTTCAATTGTAAGCTCCGGATCAAGGGCGGAAGTCGGTTCGTCAAAAAAGAGAATATCCGGATTCATTGCCAAAGCTCTGGCAATCGATACCCTTTGCTGCTGTCCGCCGGAAAGCTGACATGGATAAGCGTCCTTCTTGTCCGCAATTCCCATTTTTTCCATCAGCCGGACTGCCTGCGCCTCCACCTCGTCCTTGTCGCGCTTTTTGATTTTCAGGGGAGCTTCCGTAATATTTTGCCAAACCGAATAATGCGGAAACAAATTAAAATTCTGAAACACCAGCCCGTACATGGAGCGGATCTGCTGCAATTCTTTTTTCGACGCATAATGCACAATTCCTGAATCCGTCGTGCGCGCCATCAACTGACCGTTATAAGAAATATTTCCGGAGTCAATCCGTTCAAGATTTACGGCGCATCTGAGCAGGGTGGATTTTCCGGAGCCGGAAGGGCCAATCACCGATACGACTTCACCCCGATGCACAGACAGCGAAATATCTTTTAAGACCTCCAGTCCGTCAAAACTCTTTTTAATATTTGTCATTTCTAATACTGCGTTACTCATGTGAACCTCCTACTGATAATAACTGTACTTCTTTTCCAGAAGATTCATAACCCATGCGACAACAGCGTTGAAAACATAATAGAACACTCCTGCCACCAGTAACGGCGTAAAACTTGCTGTTGAAGCCGCCAGCTGCTTTGCAATCGAAAACATTTCGATATAAGAAACAGAAAATGCTAACGAGGTGTCTTTGACAAGACTGATTACTTCGTTGGTCACTGACGGAAGAATTCTTTTAAATACCTGCGGCCAGATGATTTTTGTGAACGTCTTAAACCGGCTGTATCCCAAAAGATGCGCCGCCTCATACTGTCCACGCGGCATCGACTCAATGCCGGAACGGTAAATTTCCGCAAAATATGCCGCATAGTTTACCACAAACGCAATGATAATCGCCGTAAACTTATATTCGTTGCTGATGGAAATGCCAAACAGAAAAAACGGGCCGAAATAAATCGCAATCACCTGAAGCATCAGCGGCGTTCCTCGCATAATGGAAATATAGGCGTTGATAATCCAGCGCAAAATACGAAATCTGGACATTCTGCCGAAAGCAACAAACAGCGCCAGCGGCATTGATAAAACCAGTGTAATCGCAAAGATTTTAAAGGTTTCTATCATTCCGTCTTCCATATTCTCTAAAATAACATTTAACGGCAAACTGGTTGCCGTTAAAATGTGATTCAATCCATAAATCATTGATATTATTCTCCAATACAAATCATCGTTGTATCAATATCGTATTTCTTTGCAATTTCATCTACGGTACCGTCTTCATACAGTTTTTTCAAATCTGCATTGACAATATCGCGAAGCTCTGTATTGCCGACTTTAAAGCCAATTCCATACTGCTCGGAGTTCAGGTTTTCTTCCAGAATTTTATAATTCTCACCGCGCTCTGCCAACTGGAATTTTGCTACGCCGACGTCGATTGCCAAAGCGTCGATACTGCCGCTCTGCAGCTCGGTAAACGCTATATCGTAATCAGAAAACGGGTCCAGAGAAGCAAAGGTCTTTCCCAGTTCTACCTGAGCGCCATCATCTTTAAAGAGAGATTCTGCAGCACTGGCAGCCTGAACGCCGACGCGCTTATCCTTTAAATCTTTTAACGTATTGATTCCGGAATCTTTGGAAACAACAATCACCTGCGTGTTATTGATATACGGATCAGACCATTCATAATCTTTTTCACGTCCGTTCATCGTAAATCCGTTCCAGATACAGTCGATGCTTCCGGAATTGATTTCCGTATCCTTTGTATCCCAGTTGATTGGCTTTTTTTCTAACTCCCAATTTTCCATCTCACAGACTTTTTCTGCAAGGTCAAGGTCAAATCCGACATACTCTTTGGACTCTGCATCTAAATAGCCGTATGGCGGATACTCAGCGTCGAAACCAACGGTAAAGGTTCTCTCCGCCTGTTTCTTGGTTGTCTCATTTTCTGAACTGCTGCCACATGCAGTTAGAGATAACATCATAACAACTGAAAGTACTAATGCAAATAATTTTTTCATCACAATCTCCTTTTTTAATTTGTTAATGCTTTACTAAACTAAAGTGTACGTGATTATGCTACCAAATCATTTTAAAAAAGTCAACTTTTTACCAAATGAAATTTCCGCACCCTGAGCCTTTGATGCGCTCTTTCACGAATGGACACTTTTATTCTCCCGCTGCACTAAATGCACGTCAACCTGCCGGTATGGAATATCAATTTGATTTTGGTCAAAGGCTTCCTTGACTTTTTCATTCAGATAAAATTTTGCGTCAAAGTAATCCTTCGTCGCACTCCACATACGGATTTCCAAATTGACGGAGCTTTCGCCCAATTCCCTGACCACTACCGCATTTTCTTCGTCCGGCAGCATCATCGGGCAGGATTTCATCACGCTCTCAGCGATTTTTTTTGCTTTTGCGACATCTTCCTGATATCCGATGCCGACCGGCACGTCAACGCGCCTTTTCCCCTGATTGGTCGAATTGATTACAATACTGTTCGACAGCGTTCCATTTGGAAATTTCACCGTCCGGTTGTCCACCGTCGTCAGGGTTGTATAGATAATATCAATTTTTTCCACTGTTCCCTCGACATTTTCAGCGATAATATAATCGCCGACCACAAACGGCTTTCCCACCAGAATCAGAATTCCTCCGGCAAAATTGGAAAGGCTTCCCTGAAGCGCAAGTCCGATGGAAACGCCTGCGGTGCCGAGCAGGGTAATAAAGGACGTCGTCTGAATACCGATTTGTCCACAGATAATAATAAATATAATAATATAACCCAGCACATTGACGATGGAATCAATAAATTTTGCAACTCCCAGATCAACGCCTGATTTGGTAAAGATATTGCGGATCAATTTCTTAATCATTTTCAATATCAATTTTCCCGCAGCAAAAATCAGTACCGCAATCAGCAAATCAATTCCAAATGCAATCAGCCGATCCATCAGTCCGTCTGTCAGTTCCGTCAGTTTTCCTACCTTCTGATTGATTTCATCTAATTGGCCTTCGACTGCCGTCTGAGCTAACACATCAAACATTTCTTTTCTCCTCAATCATCTTTGTATAAAGGAAAAGGGTTATCCTCCGGACAACCCTTTTCCATGATGTTCGTTCTTATTTTACCACTCTGACTTTAATGACGCCGTCCACTGCGTTTAATTTTTCAACTAAAGAAGCTGTCGCAGGCGCGTCTAAGTCAATGATTGCATACGCATAATCCCCTCTGGATTTATCCACCATATCGGATACATTGACGCCTTCTGAGGCAACCACAGAGGTGAGCTGTCCAATCATATTCGGGATATTTTTATGCGCTACGGTCACTCTCGCCGCCTTGTCGCAGCAACCGAGATCCACGCTCGGATAATTGACAGAGTTTACAATATTTCCATTTTCCACATAGTTCATCAGTTCTTCCACTGCCATGACCGCGCAGTTATCTTCGGATTCTGCTGTGGAAGCGCCGAGATGCGGCGTTGCAATGACGCCCTCCATTTTGGCTGTTTTTGCATTCGGGAAATCCGTCACATATTTTCTGACCTTACCGGATTTCAACGCCTGTTCCATATCGTCGTCATTGACCAGCAAATCCCTTGCAAAATTTAAAATCACCACGCCGTCTTTCATCATTGCCATGCTGTCTTTGTTAATCATTTCTCTCGTATCGTCCAAAAGCGGTACGTGAACGGAAATAAAATCACATTCCCTGAAAATTTCTTCTCTGGTCTTTACCAGATGTACCGTTCTCTTTAACCCCAAAGCGGCGTCAACAGAAAGATACGGATCTGTTCCAAGAACCTCCATACCAAGAGAAACGCCAATGTTTGCAACGAGTCTTCCGATAGCGCCAAGTCCGATGACGCCGAGTTTCTTTCCCATAACTTCGGTTCCGGCAAAGTTTTTCTTTGCCTTTTCCATCGTCTTATTGATATTTTCATCTTCCTGATTTTCCAATACCCACCGGTTTCCGCCGATAATATCTCTCGAAGCCAGAAGCATACCGCAGACAACCAGTTCTTTTACGCCGTTTGCATTCGCGCCCGGTGTGTTAAAGACTACAATTCCTTTTTCAGCGCACTTTTCTAACGGAATATTGTTGACGCCTGCGCCGGCTCTTGCGATTGCAAGAAGATTTTCCTGCAGCTCCAAATCATGTACAGAGGCGCTGCGTACTAAAGCGACGTCAGCGTCCGCAAAATGCTCCGTCATTTCATAATTCTCATTGAGCAGTCCCGTTCCTAACGGGGAAATCGGATTTAAACAATTTACCTTAATCATTTATGCATTTGCCTCCTCGAATTTTTTCATAAAGTCTACCAATGCCTGAACGCCCTCGATTGGCATTGCATTGTAAATGCTGGCTCTCATTCCGCCAACCGTCCTGTGTCCTTTCAGGTTTTCAAAACCTGCCTCTTTTGCCTCAGCGACAAACTTTGCGTCAAGCGCCTCGTCGCCCGTCACAAACGGAACGTTCATCAGAGAGCGGTCTTTTGGCACAACCGTACCCTTGAACAGTTTGCTCTGATCCAGAAAATCATACAGAATTTTTGCTTTTTTCTCATTGTGCTCCTTCATTGCCTGAAGTCCGCCCATCTTTTTAATCCACTGGAATACTTTCCCGCAGATATAAATTCCGTAACATGGCGGCGTATTGTAAAGAGAACCTGCGTCTGCCTGTGTCTTCCATGACAGCATGGTCGGAACGCTGGCATCAACGCTCTCCGGAATCAAGTCTTCTCTGATAATTGCGATGACAACGCCTGCCGGCCCGATATTTTTCTGAACGCCGCCATAAATGACACCGTATTTTTCCACGTCTACCGGTTCGGATAAAAAGCAGGAAGAAACGTCGGCAACCAATGTATGTCCCTTCGTGTTTGGCAGTTCCTTAAACTTTGTTCCGTAAATCGTATTGTTTTCACAGATGTATACATAATCGACATCATCATCAATCGCTAAATCACTGCAGTCCGGAATATAGGAAAACGTCTTGTCTGCAGAAGACGCAACCACCTGAACGTCCAGATATTTCTGCGCTTCCTGAGAAGCTTTTTTTGCCCACTGTCCCGTCACAATATAGGCAGCCTTTCCGTTCTTTTTCAAATTCATCGGAATTGCCGCAAACTGCTGGGAAGCTCCTCCCTGAAGAAACAGAACCTTATAATTATCCGGAATATTCATCAAATCCCTGATATCCTGCTCTGCATCATCAATAATCTGCTGGAATGCTTTAGAGCGATGGCTCATTTCCATCACGCTCATTCCGGTTCCACGATAGTCCAGCATCTCCTCTGCCGCTTCTTTTAATACTTCCTCCGGCAGCACTGCCGGTCCTGCTGAAAAATTATATACTCTAGCCATTGGTTTATCCTCCTAACCCGTTTTTATTTATTTAACAATCATAACCTCTTTCAGCCAAATCTTCCTCTGAGAAAGCCTCGCTGATTGCCGTTCCTGCCGGAACCATTGGAAATACCTTGTCGTCTTCATGAATCTGGCAGTCAATCACGCATGGAATATTCATGGCAATGGCGTCCTTTAACGCCGCTTCAAATTCCTCTACGGTCGTAGCCTTATACGCTTTTGCGCCAAGCCCCTCAGATACTTTCACGAAATCAACTTCATCATCTAAAACCGTATTGGAATAGCGCTTTCCATAGAAAAGCGTCTGCCACTGGCGAACCATGCCGAGCACGTGATTGTTAATGACAATCTGAATAATCGGAATATTATATCGGGTTGCCGTAGCAATTTCATTCATATTCATACGGAAACAGCCGTCTCCCGCAATATTGACGCAGACCTTGTCGCGGTTTCCCATTTTGGAACCGATACATGCGCCGACGCCGTAGCCCATCGTTCCCAGTCCGCCGGAAGTAATCAGTTGTCTCGGCGCTTTGAACTTGTAAAACTGCGCCGTCCACATCTGATGCTGTCCAACGTCTGTCGTAATAATCGCGTCGCCCTCTGTAATCCGATACAGCGAGTCAATGACTGCCGGGCCGGTCAGGACGCTTTTGTCAAGACTGAGCGGATATTGCTCCATCATCTCGCGGATATGGTTCAGCCAGTCAGAATGGTTCTGCTTTGTCAATTTCTGATTTAAGCGTATTAAAACTTCTTTAATGTCGCCGATAATACCGGCGTCAACATGCACGTTTTTATTGATTTCCGATGGATCCACATCAATATGAACAATCTTTGCATTATTTGCAAACTTGCTTGCATTTCCCGTAACACGATCGCTGAAACGCGCGCCGATGACTATCAGCAGATCACATTCGGTTACGCCGAAATTGGACGTCTTTGTGCCATGCATACCAATCATGCCGGTATAACGCGGATTTGTTCCCTCGATAGCGCCTTTTCCCATCAGCGTATCGCATACCGGCGCATCTGCCAGCTCAGCGAACTCGCGGACTTCCCTGTCTGCGCCTGAAATAACAGCGCCTCCACCGACAAGGATATACGGTTTTTTGGAAGCCTGAATCATTTCGGCAACTTTTTCAACATCTTCCTCCGCAATAGTATCCGTAATTCTTTCCACAGGCTCCGGCTTCATGCTGGTAAACTCGCACTGATTTGCCGTAACGTCTTTGGTAATATCTACCAGCACCGGGCCCGGTCTGCCCGTCTGTGCGATTTTAAACGCTCTCCTGAGCGTATCCGCCAACTGGTCAATCTCTTTTACAATAAAGTTATGCTTTGTAATCGGCATCGTCACGCCGACAATATCAATTTCCTGAAAGGAGTCTTTTCCCAAACCGGATTTTGCGACATTGGCCGTAATCGCAACCAACGGTACGGAATCCATGTAGGCTGTTGCAATTCCGGTAACAAGATTGGTAGCTCCCGGCCCTGAAGTTGCAAAACAGACGCCTACTTTTCCTGTAGAACGCGCATAGCCGTCTGCGGCATGTGCGCCGCCCTGCTCGTGCGAAACAAGAATATGGTTGATTTCGTCGGAGTGCCGGTACAGTTCATCGTAAATATTGAGAATTGTGCCTCCCGGATATCCGAATACCGTATCAACGCCCTGTTCTTTTAAACATTCAATAACAATTTGTGAACCATTCAATAACATTGTACTTCTCCCTCACTTATTTCTTTATTTCCAAAATTGCGCCCCGATTTCCGGACGTAACCATTTCTGCATATCTTGCGAGATAACCGGTCGTTACTTTCGGCTCTCTCGGCTGCCATTTTGCTTTTCTTTCTGCCAGTTCCTCATCGGAAAGTTTTACGTTGAGTGAATATTTCGGAATATTGATTTCAATAATATCCCCTTCCTCCAACAGTGCAATCGGCCCGCCGACTGCCGCTTCCGGTGAAACATGTCCGATTGAGGCTCCTCTGGACGCGCCGGAGAAACGTCCGTCCGTAATCAATGCGACGCTTTCTCCAAGTCCCATACCTGCAATGGCTGAGGTCGGATTGAGCATTTCTCTCATGCCCGGCCCGCCTTTCGGCCCTTCATACCGGATTACAACAACATCGTCGGCTTGAATTTTTCCGCCTTTAATCGCGCTGATTGCATCTTCCTCACAGTCGAAAATTCTTGCCGGGCCTTCATGCACCAGCATGGAAGGAGCAACTGCGGAACGTTTTACCACAGAACCGTCCGGCGCCAGATTTCCCTTTAAGACTGCCAGTCCGCCTGTCTTGGAATATGGATTTTCCACCGGTCTGATTACCTCCGGATTTTTGTTGACACAATCCTTAATATTTTCTCCAACGGTATGTCCTGTCACTGTCATGCAGTCCAGATTTAACAGACCGAGTTTGCTGATTTCATTCATCACCGCGTATACGCCGCCGGCTTCGTTCAAGTCCTGCATATAGGTCGGGCCCGCAGGAGCCAGATGGCAGAGATTCGGCGTCTTTTCACTGATTTCATTGGCAAATGAGATATCAAAGTCAAAACCGATTTCATGCGCGATTGCCGGCAGGTGAAGCATACTGTTTGTAGAACAGCCGAGCGCCATATCAATCGTCAGCGCGTTTAAGACTGCTTCTTTTGTCATAATGTCTCTCGGACGGATATTTTTCCGGTACATTTCCATCACTGCCATACCCGCGTGTTTTGCGAGTTTAATTCTCTCGGAATAAACTGCCGGAATTGTACCGTTTCCCGGAAGTCCCATGCCGAGCACTTCTGTCAGGCAGTTCATGGAATTTGCCGTATACATTCCGGAGCAGGAGCCGCAAGTCGGACAAACCTTTGCCTCAAACTCCCTGACCTGCTCTAAAGTCATTGTTCCCGCCGCATGAGAGCCGACTGCCTCAAACATGGACGAAAGGCTTCTCTTTTGTCCCATGACATTTCCTGCAAGCATCGGCCCGCCGGAAACGAATACCGTCGGAACATTGACTCTGGCTGCCGCCATCAAAAGTCCCGGCACGTTTTTATCACAGTTTGGAATCATGACCAATGCGTCAAACTGATGCGCCAGTGCCATCGCTTCCGTACTGTCGGCAATCAAATCCCTCGTGACGAGCGAATATTTCATTCCGATATGTCCCATGGCAATTCCGTCGCAGACTGCAATCGCCGGAAACATCACCGGTGTACCGCCTGCCATTGCCACGCCTAACTTTACTGCTTCTGCAATTTTATCCAGATTCATATGTCCCGGAACAATCTCATTGTAGGAGCACACAATTCCAACCAATGGCTTCTGCAGTTCTTCCTCCGTCATGCCAAGGGCATTAAAAAGGGATCTGTGCGGTGCCTGTTGGATACCTGTTTTTACTGCATCACTTTTCATTTTATACCTCCATTTTCCGCTTTATCAATCTCTGTTGGTTTATCTAAATTCTCTCGCAGATGGCATCGCCCATCTCTTTACAGCCGACGAGCGTCATGCCCTCAGACATAATATCAACGGTTCTGATACGATTCTCCAACACTTTTTGTACTGCCGCTTCGACTGCGTCGGCTTCCTTGTCCAAATCAAAGGAATATCTAAGCATCATCGCCGCGCTCAAAATCGTCGCAATCGGATTTGCCTTGTTCTGTCCGGCAATGTCCGGAGCTGCGCCATGACTTGGCTCATACAGACCGAATCGATCCTCCCTAAGGCTTGCCGATGACAACATACCGATTGAACCGGTCACCATGCTCGCCTCGTCAGAGAGAATATCGCCAAACATATTTTCCGTCACGACGACGTCAAACTGTGCCGGATCTTTTACCAACTGCATTGCACAGTTGTCGACGAGCATATGCGTCAGCGTGACTTCCGGATAATCTTCTGCGACTTCCTCCACAATCTTACTCCACAGTCTGGACGAATCGAGCACGTTGGATTTATCCACGCTGATGACATTTTTCCTGCGCTTCATTGCAATGTCAAACGCTTTGACGGCAATGCGTCTGATTTCATTTTCGTTATATGTCAACGTATCTGTTGCCGTAAGAACGCCGTCAACTTCTTCGGTTTTTCTTTCTCCAAAATAAAGTCCGCCGGTCAGTTCCCGGACAATTACCATGTCAAAACCTGCCTCTGCCACTTCCGCTTTCAGCGGGCAGGCGTCTTTTAATTCTTTATAAAGATATGCCGGACGGAGATTTGCAAAAAGTCCGAGTCCTTTCCGGATTGCAAGCAGTCCTGCTTCCGGACGAAGCTGCGGCGGCAAATCATACCATGAATCCTTTCCGACCACGCCTCCGACTGCTCCCAACAGCACCGCGTCGTTTGCCTTTGCCGTAGCAAGCGCCTCGTCGGTCAGCGGAACTCCATGCCTGTCAATCGAAACCCCGCCCATGTCGACTTCCGTATAGTGGAAGGAATGTCCGTATTTTTCTCCCACAGTGTCGAGCACTTTCTGCGCTTCGGCAACGATTTCCGGCCCGATTCCGTCTCCCGGAATTACTGCAACATTAAAATTCATATACGTTCCTCTTTTCTCTCGTTTCTATTGTGAATACGAATACCCACTGTAACTGTTCAATTATACTGCAATTATTGTCATTTTTCAACTATTGAAGAAGCATTTTACATACACTTTTACATACGCATGAAAAAAATACATTCTGCTCTCTTTTCCTGCAAAAGAACAAAATGTATTTTTGTATTTTTTCATAAGGCGCCGGAAACTGCCTCCGGCACCGGCAGTTTTTTAAACCTCTGCCTTTTCCACATCTACGATTGCCTGTTTCTGCATCGGAATCCGGCAGTTTTTGTTATTTCCAAACTCAACGATTACCGTATCTTCCGTAATATCAATAATCATGCCGTAAAATCCGCTGGACGTCAGAACACTGTCTCCGATATCCATGGCATCTAATAACTCTTTCTGCTTTTTCTCCTGCTTTTTCTGCGGTCTGATTGCGAGAAAATACATCATTCCGACAATCAATACAATATAAACAACAATAATTAAGCCGCCCTCCATGATTTCTACCTCCTATTTTTTGTCATTTTCTTTAAACCCTTCTAATTTTTGGGTTTTATAATCATGATAAGTTCCGGCTGCGATTGCATTCCGGATTTCCTCCATCATTGTATTATAAAAATACAAATTATGCAAGACGCATAATCTCATTCCAAGCATTTCTTTTGCCTTGAGCAGATGCCTGATGTAGGCTCTGGAATGGAAACGGCACGCGGGACACCGGCACCCTTCTTCAATCGGTCTGTCGTCTGTCTCATATTTTGCGTTAAACAAATTTAATTTGCCCCGATTGGTGTAGACATGTCCATGTCTCCCGTTTCGCGACGGATAAACGCAGTCGAAAAAGTCAACTCCGCGTTCCACTGCCTCTAAAATGTTTGCGGGCGTTCCCACTCCCATCAGATAAACGGGCTTTTCCGACGGAAGGTGCGGCACGACTGCCTCGATAATCCGATACATCTCCTCATGGCTTTCCCCTACCGCCAGTCCGCCGATTGCATATCCGTCACATTCAATCTGGGAAATAGCCTTCGCATGGTCAATCCGGATATCTTCATAAATACCTCCCTGATTGATGCCAAAAAGCATCTGCTTTTGATTGATGGTATCTTCCAGCCCATTGAGCCTGTCCATCTCTGCGCGGCACCGCTCAAGCCAGCGCGTCGTCCGCTCGACGGAATGTTTGATATAACTCTTTTGCGCAACGCTTGATGGACATTCATCAAACGCCATCGCAATCGTGGAGGCAAGATTTGACTGAATCCGCATACTTTCCTCCGGCCCCATAAATATTTTTCTGCCGTCGACATGAGAGTGAAAGTAAACGCCCTCCTCTTTAATTTTTCTCAACCCTGCAAGGGAAAACACCTGAAATCCTCCGGAATCGGTAAGAATCGGTCTGTCCCAGTTCATAAACCGGTGTAATCCGCCTAACTGCTTCACGATATGGTCTCCGGGTCTTACATGCAGATGATATGTATTGGACAGTTCGACCTGACATTTGATTTCTTTTAAATCTTCCGTAGCGACGGCTCCTTTGATCGCCGCAGCCGTTCCGACATTCATGAAAACCGGCGTCTCGATAGTCCCATGAACGGTTTGAAACTCGCCGCGCTTTGCAGCGCCGTCTTTTGCAAGAATCCTGAACATATACTTCTCCTAAACTTATCTGTCAGACATCTGAAGGTTGTCTGCGAAATCTGTTTCATTATATTATTTTCATATCTGCGGCGCAAGTATTTTATTTTCCTGTTTGCTATTCTCTCTCCAAATTGATATAATACAAACAATTTATTTTGGAGGAAAATTTTATGGCTGGTTCAACATATGGAAATATATTCAAAATTACTACATGGGGCGAATCTCATGGAAAAGCGCTGGGCGTGGTGATTGACGGCTGTCCCGCCGGAATCAATCTGAGCGAATCCGATATTCAGGTATTTTTAAACCGCAGAAAACCCGGTCAGTCTTCCTATACCACACAGCGGAATGAAGACGATCAGGTGGAAATCTTATCCGGCACCTTTGAGGGAAAGACAACCGGCACGCCGATTTCACTGATTATCTACAACAAAGACCATCACTCTGCCGATTATTCCCAGATTGCAGACTGTTACCGTCCGGGACACGCAGACTTTACTTTTGACAGTAAATACGGTTTCCGCGATTACCGCGGCGGCGGGCGTTCCTCCGGACGCGAGACGGCAGGCAGGGTTGCCGCCGGAGCAGTCGCTTCTAAAATTTTATCCATGCTTGGAATTGATATTCTGACGTATTCCAAAGAAATTGGCGGCGTGAAAATCAATGACGAAAATTTCGACCGGAAGGAAATATACAATAATCCGGTCTATATGCCGGACAAAGCTGCCGCCGGCATTGTGGAACAGCAGTTAAAAGAAAAAATGGCCGAAAAAAATTCCGTCGGAGGCATTATCGAATGTAAAATCAGCAATGTCCCTGCCGGAATCGGAGAACCGGTCTTTGACAAATTAGACGCCTGCCTTGCAAAAGCGGTGATGTCGATTGGCGCTGTGAAAGGCGTGGAAATCGGCGACGGATTTGCAGCCGCAGCCTCCTACGGTTCCACAAACAACGACGGATTTTCGATGCAGGACGGAAAACTGACAAAAACGTCCAATCATGCCGGAGGGATTCTCGGAGGAATCAGCGACGGTTCGGAAATCATTATCCGCGCCGCCATCAAACCGACTCCTTCGATTGCGCAGACTCAGCAGACTGTCAACAGACAGGGGGAAAACATTGACATCAACATTAAAGGACGCCACGATCCGATTATCGTTCCCCGCGCTGTGGTTGTTGTCGAATCCATGGTCGCCGTCACCTTGACAGACCTGCTCTTTACTGCGATGACTTCCAAAATGGAGCGCATTATAGATTTCTGGAAGCCTGAAAACAGATAAGTAAGATTTTTCGGGATAAAATTAAAAAATTTTTGCCGTACTAAAAAGGCGTTCTAAAAATCACACTTTTAGAACGCCTTTTTTTATTTTATCTCCGGTCGACACCTTCGCCAATCCTTGTTACGCCGACATAAATAGCTGAAATTTTGTACCATGTGGCAAAATCAACCACACCTGATACCGGCATATTAAAAATATGCTGGAACGCCTCGACCGCCGCCTTCGTCTTTTCGCCATAAATACCGTCCGCCGCAATTCTTGGAATTGCCGGATACGCCTGTGCAATCGTATCGAGCTGCTCCTGTATCTGCATGACCTTTTCGCCTCTGCTTCCGACGGATAAATTGTATCCCGGCCATGACGCCGGAACGCCGGAAATCTGTTCGGCAGAATTGATGTAAATATCATTTCCGTAATAGTACCGCAAAATTTCAATCGCCGTCCGTCCCTGTTTTCCCAAATCGCAGGAACCCCACTGACTGAGCCAGTTCGGGCAGGTGACCTGTTTTCCGTCGCAGTATTGTGTCAGTATCGGCTGACGGACGTCCGGCCTTGATAAGTACAGATTAAAAATATTATCTACAATATTGCTGATAGACTCATAAATGTTTCTTCCATAAATCCATTTCTGGTCGTAAGCCGTAGATGATGTAATGGTAAAATCATATCCTTTGTTCCGATAATATTCGGTAAATACCCTGTTCATTGTAAACGACATAATCGCCAGAATATTTGCCCGCAGGGTTTCCTCCGGCCACGTCGCATAGATTTCTGAGGAAGCGACATTTTTAATATAATCGCGGTACAATACATAATAATCCTCCGCATTGCTCTCAGGAGTTCCATCATGCACGATAATGTATTCCGGTACGACAACCCTGCTCAGGACAATTTCTCCCGGCTCGCTGATATCTTTAATTTCAGGCTCCGGTATCTTTTCCGGATATTCCTTATAAAGCGTATGCGGTTGTATGGTAATCGTGCCGGCAACGCGCCTCGAAATCCGTATGTTTTGAATTGCCAGCTGGTCGGGCAGCACCTCGACATTTAAAATATTTTCTAACCGGAAGCCCTCGGCTTCAATTTCCACGTTATAATTTGCATAGGGCATCAGCTCGTTATTTTCATCGAGACTATACGCTAAAGGCGGCGTCGACAGAGAAACATTTTCCGTCTGTCCGGAACTGTCCGTCTCAATTTCTTCGACCACCTGATTGTCTGCGTCCCGAATAATCACCTTCGCGTCCCGGATAGGAATATTTTCATCGTCAACGACATTGACCTGCAGCGTTCCTCTGTCTGCCACTTCTTCCTGCGTCTTAATAATCATATTGTTCACCCTGATGATATCATTGTTACAATATATGCGCGCAGTTTTAAAATAGACTTTTATTTTCTTTTATAAATTCGGAAAAAATATTCGATGTCAAAATATGTGCTTTCTTCGCTCTCCTGCGCAAGCGTCCACTCGTCCGGCATTTCATCTAAATTCGGTATAAACGTATCCGCCGCATATTCATGGTTAATCCATGTGACATATCCGGTATCACAATAAGGAAGCATCTGTCTGTAAATACTTCCGCCACCAATCACGAAAACATCTTTGCTGTCATATTTTTTTATCTCGTCAAGCGCCTCCTCAATCGAATAAACGACCGTAGCGCCTTCCACTTTATAGTCTTTTTCAAGAGCAATCACGATATTGATACGGTTTTTGAGCGGTTTTTTATTCGGGAAACTTTCAAGCGTGTTTTTTCCCATCACAACTACCTTTCCCGTCGTTGTTTCACGAAAATATTTCATATCATCGGGAATACTGACCAGCAGATTGTTTTTGTAACCAATCGCCCAGTTTTTGTCTACTGCAACAATAAAATTCATTTTAATTCTCCTTCTTCAACTGCCTGTTTCTTTTGTAAGATGCCTGAAAACACAACTTTTATACCGCAATCGGTATATTTTTTATCTGAGGGCCGTACTGATAATCCAGCAGTTTCAAATCGTCCGGCGTAAAATCGTAAAAGTTTTTAATTTCCGGATTGATCCATAACTTCGGCGCAGGATACTGCTCCCTGCCAATCAGTTCTTCAATCAGCGGAACGTGACGGTCATAAATATGCGCGTCCGCAATCACATGAATAAACTCTCCCGCCTCCATGCCGCTGACCTGCGCAAACATATGAATGAGCGCCGCATACTGGCATACGTTCCAGTTGTTTGCCGCGAGAATATCCTGTGAGCGCTGGTTTAAAATTCCATTCAGCACGAGTTTTCCCGTCTCCTCATTTTTGGTCACATTGAAAGTCATGCTGTAAGCGCATGGATAAAGATTCATCTCACTCAAGTCCTGATGCACATAAATATTGGTCATAATGCGCCGGCTGTATGGATTGTGTTTTAAATCATAAAGCACGCGGTCTACCTGATCCATATCTCCCTCTTTATAGTGATGCTTTACGCCCATCTGGTATCCGTACGCTTTTCCGATAGAGCCGTCTTCATCAGCCCAACTGTCCCAGATATGACTGTTTAAGTCATGGACATTGTTTGACTTTTTCTGCCAGATCCACAACACCTCGTCCACGCAGCTCTTAAAGCCGGTTCGGCGGAGTGTAATTGCCGGAAATTCCTTTTTTAAATCATATCGGTTTACCACGCCGAACTTTTTAATTGTATAAGCGTCGCTGCCGTCTTCCCATTTCGGGCGAACCTTTTCGCCCTTCGTATCTGTTCCATTGTCCAAAATATCCCTGCACATTGCAACAAACACTCTGTCTGCATAACTCATAAATTTCCTCCAATATTTGTATTCAAACTGTATCCAGTATACCATGCGCCTGCAAAATGTGGAACAGTAAAAACACTCTTTTATCTCTCCTGTAAAAACACGCTTTTATTTCTCTTATAAAAATCTTTTATCTCTCTTGAAAACGGTGCATCATCTGCGCCGGAATATAAGCCTCCACATAAATTCCGTCGTCCCTGTATTCTTCTGTAAGCAGTTGTCCGTACTTGCGGATCAGCCCTATCTTTCCGGCGTCGGTATATGGAAATACTTTTCCGAGATACACGCGCATGGAATTGACTGCCTGCCCTAAAGCCCCGTTAATTTTATCAATCCCGCTGCGCATCTTAATTGACGCCTCCACAGTGAAATCTGCCTGAAAATCCTTTAAAATCGGCCTTTCGCTTAGTTTGTCCATCTTATTAAACACCGTAATAATGATTTTATCCTGAATTCCCAAAATCCTCAGCGTCTCATAAACCGCTTTGACATTCCTCTCCATCGCAGGATTGGAAGCGTCAACGACGTGAATGATGATGTCCGAATATTTCGCCTCCTCCAAAGTACTGCGAAACGCGTCAATCAGATGATGCGGCAGTTTCCGTATAAATCCGACCGTATCCGTCAGAAGAATTTCCTGTCCGTCCGGCAGTTGATAATTGCGCGTCGTCGGATCAAGCGTGGCAAAAAGCTGATCCTCCTCCAACACCTGCGCGTCTGTCAGCGTATTTAACAGCGTTGATTTTCCGGCGTTCGTGTAACCGACAATCGCAGCGACCGGAACCGGATTTTCCTGACGCCTTGCTCTGGTTACGGCGCGATGATTTTCCATATCCCAAATCTGCTCTCTCAACTGGGCGATGCGGCTGCGGATCAGACGTCTGTCCACTTCGAGTTTTTTCTCGCCCGGCCCTCTCGTGCCGATACCGCCGCCCTGACGGGAAAGATTTTTCATACCGATTAGTCTGGTGGAGCGGTAACGAAGCTGCGCCAGTTCCACCTGAATTTTTCCTTCGGCGGTCTTTGCCCTGCCTGCAAAAATATCTAAAATAACCAGCGTTCTGTCCATGACTTTAACTTCCAGCGCGTCCTCCAGATTTTTATACTGCGCCGGAGAAAGTTCATCGTCACAGACAATGGCGTCCGCCTCTGTTTCGTAAATCAGCTCCTTTAATTCCGCTAATTTTCCGGAACCGATATAGGCGGCGCTGTTGATATGTTCCAAATGCTGAATCATGCGTCCGACAACACAGGCTCCGGCAGTATGAACCAGTTCTTCGAGTTCATCGAGCGATTCCTCCGGCCGGTCATTCTCCGGTGTCGCGGCAGACACAAGAATAATCTTTTCTGTTCTTCTGTTTGTTTCTATCATAAATATAGTCCGCCTTTCTGCGAAAGGCACCAATGCGTCATGAAACAAGTTGGCTGCCCTTCACTTTTAATTC
>CANRMF010000022.1 GCA_947631665.1 uncultured Lachnospiraceae bacterium
CGTGAGGAACACGAATTCTTCCTTGTTTTGGTTCAAGATTGCAAACGAACGTTAGTGAGTTTCGCAATTACCTATCTATTAAAACCATCAGAACCCACAGGGTAAAACAGAAAGAAGCCTGTCAATCTGCTCCTGTGTGTCTGCAATGGAATAAGAATTGTCGATAAAATCCGTACAAATCTTCCGGTATTCTTCCTCAGAAGGCTGTCCGGCAATGATGCTTTCGGCTTTTTTTCGGGAATAACCGCGATTTTCCATCAGACGGCGGATCCTTTTCTCCCGTTCACAGAAAACATACCACAACGCGTCGCATCGGGCGTCAATTCCAGTGCCGGAAAACAGCGCCGACTCCACGACGACAATATCTGCCGGCGACGTTTCAATCCGACGATTGATTTCCGCAATCGTCGCAGGGTGGGTAATCGCATTGAGCAGCATTCGTTTCGACGCATCGGAAAAAATAATTTCCGCCAGTTTATTTCTGTCAATCTTTTGATGCGCCACCGCCTGAGGAAATACATCGCAGATTTTACGGAAGGCTTCCGTACCGGGCTCCATAATTTCTTTTGCGACATCATCAGACCGGATTATAAAAGCCTGATACTGTTTTTCCAAATAATCAAGGACTGTGGATTTTCCACTGCCCACGCCGCCTGTGACACCAATAACCATTCTTTCCTCCGTCAGTGCGCTTCGTCCCAGTTTGCTCCGGTCTCCACGCTCACCTCAAGCGGAACCTGTAAGTCTGCCGCCCCGCTCATATTGCGCACCAGCAGTTCTTTGACAGTCTCCACTTCATCTTTATATGCTTCCACCAAAAGTTCGTCATGTACCTGCAATACAATTTTCGACTTCAGATTTTTTTCTTTTAATTCCCGCGCCACCCGGATCATGGCAATCTTCATAATATCCGCCGCAGCGCCCTGAATCGGCGCGTTCATTGCCACCCGTTCTCCAAACTGCCGTTGCATGAAATTGCCGGAAGAAAGTTCCGGTATCGGACGTCTTCTTCCAAACATCGTGACGGAATATCCCCGTTCCTTTGCCTCCCGGACGGAGCGATCCAGATATTCTTTAATTGCCGGATAACTTTTAAAATAATCGTTGATATATTGTTCGGCCTCTTTTCTGCTGATGGAAAGTCCCTGACTTAAACCAAACGAACTGATTCCGTAGACAATACCGAAGTTGACCGCTTTTGCGTTTCTGCGCTGTTGCTGCGTCACCTGTTCGATTGGCGTGTGAAATACAAGTGAAGCGGTTGCCGCATGAATGTCTTTTGAATTTCTGTACGCCTGTATCAGATTTTTGTCGTCGGACAGATGCGCCAACAGACGTAATTCAATCTGGGAATAATCGGCGTCGACAAAAACGCAGCCTTCTTTCGGGACAAAAACCTTGCGGATTTCCCGTCCCAACGGCATACGCACCGGAATATTCTGCAGGTTCGGTTCGGTACTGCTAATCCGTCCGGTCGCCGTAATCGTCTGGTGGAACTTTCCATGAATTCTCTGCTCCTGCCCGATATAGACAGCCAGCCCGTCAGCGTAAGTCGATTTCAGCTTCGTAAGCTGGCGGTATTCCAATATTTTTCTGACAAACGGATAATCCGGCTCAAGTTTTTCCAAGACTGCGGCAGACGTGGAATAACCGGTCTTTGTCTTTTTTCCGCCCGGCAGATTCATTTCCCCGAACAGGATTTCTCCCAACTGCTTCGGCGAATTGATTTTAAAGGAATGTCCTGCGTCTTCGTAGATTTCTTTTTCAAGGGCGTCGATTCCGGTTTGGAGCCGGTCGCCATATGCCTTCAGTTGTTCTGCCTCTACGCGGATACCTGCCTGTTCCATGTCGTAAAGCGCGTATGCCAGCGGCAGTTCGATGTCGCGGTATACCGAATCCATCTGCTCTGCCTTTAATTTTTCAAGCAGCGCTGTTTTTGCGTTTTTTACGACATACGAATGATAGCAGGCATACCTGAGAACGTTCTCGGGAATTTCTTCCGATGGCGTCTCTCCTTTTTTGACTTTCGGGAATATCTCGGCGCGCGACGGAACCGCCAGCCCAAGATAATCTTTTGCGATATCATCATATTCATATGTTTTCTGCAGCGGATTTAGAAGATACGCCGCTAGGGAAACATCAAAAATATCATCATTTTCATCAGCCGTTAAGAGAGCGTTATACTCTTTGATATCCATGATACTCAGAGGTATCCGGTGTTCAATCAGACTGCGGAGCTGTCCGGTCAGATATTCTTTTGTAATCTGTCCGTTTTCCAAAATCAGGCAGTTTTTCTCACCGAACGAAACCGCCACGCCGAAACCGGGCGTCTCATTGATAAAAATACCCGCCTCGGAAGCCGTAAGCGCTTCGGCAAAAAACTGCTGTGCCTCAGAAAAATCGGAAATCAGCCGGAAATTTTTTTCAAATTCATTTTCCGTAGATACATTGGAAAACCTCGGAAGCATACTCTTAAATTCGAGCTGTTTAATCATTTCCAACGCTTCCGGCGTATAAATATCCTGAAAAACGCACGCCTCAATCTCCAAATCCACCGGCGAGTACCGGTTGATTGTTGCAAGCGTTTTACTGAGTTTTGCCAAATCATAATGCTCTAATAAGGCGTTTTTATTTCTGGTATTTGCAATCTGCTCTGCATTTTCATACGCATTTTCAATCGAACCGAACTGCGCGATAATCGCCGTCGCTCCTTTTTCCCCGATTCCCGGTACGCCCGGAATATTGTCGGAGGAATCCCCCATCAGCGCTTTGACGTCGATGAACTCCTTTGGCGTAACCTTGTAAAGCTCCTGCACGTCTTCTGCGTTATAATGTTCCACAACGGTCTGCCCTTTTTTCGTCTTTGGAATACAGATGGTAACCTTGTCGGAGGCAAGCTGCAACAGATCCCGGTCGCCGGAAATCACAAAAACCTCAAGTCCCTCCTGTTCTCCCTTGAGCGATAACGTACCGATAATATCGTCCGCCTCGTAGCCGGGCAGTGTGACAATCGTAATATTCATCTTTTGCAAAAGGGTTTGAATCAGAGGAACCTGTTCGCGCAGCTCCGGCAGCATCGGCTTCCTCGTCCCTTTATAATCCGCATACATCTCGTGACGGAACGTAGGCTGGTGGACGTCAAAGGCAACAGCCAGATAATCCGGCTGTTGCTCGTCAATAATCTTAAATAAAATATTCAAAAATCCAAAGACCGCATTGGTATGCGTCCCCTCCGAATTTGAAAATAAGGGAACTCCGTAAAAAGCCCTGTTTAAAATACTGTGTCCGTCAATCAAAACAAATCTGTCCATATCCGTCTCCTACATACATGTTTTTAATAAGTAAGCCGCTATCAGCACGAACAGTACAACGCCGCAGAAAATTCCGACTGAATTTTCAATACGTCTGATCAATTTTCTTTTGCGAAACAAATCGTCATAATACTTTTTTATGCTTTCAAGTTCCTGCAACGCATCTGTTCCCTCTGTCCGCGCGTCGGGAGCCTGTAAATCCCCAAGTCCTCTGCGGATTGAATAATACAAAGAAAGCTCCTCACTGCATGTCGGACATTCCTTTGCATGGTTCAGAAACGTTTCTATTTCATCAGAGTATTCAATTTTGTCAAAGATAAAATCGTTTATTCTGCTTTGAAATTCCTGACAATTCATAAAAAATAATCCTTATCCTGTGCATTTCTATATTATACCGTTTTATTATTTTTCTGGCAAGATTTTCATGAGATTTAATCGCAGCGCATTTGTGACCACGCAGATGCTCGAAAGGCTCATGGCGGCCGCCGCAAACATCGGATTTAATTTCAGCCCGAAAACCGGATATAAAACGCCCGCGGCAAGAGGAATTCCGATGATGTTGTAAATAAATGCCCAGAATAAATTTTCATGAATGTTTTTTAAGACCTTCCGGCTTAACCGGATTGCTTTCGGGACGTCCATCAGACTGTTTTTCACCAGTACAATATCCGCCGCGTCTATGGCAATGTCCGTTCCCGCGCCAATCGCAATACCGATATCCGCTCTGGTCAGCGCCGGCGCGTCGTTAATTCCGTCGCCAACCATAGCGACGCTTCCCTGCATGGCAAGTTCTCTGATTTTTTCTTCCTTTTCCTGCGGCAGCACGCCCGCAATCACATGGTCAATTCCTGCGTGTCCGGCAATCGTCCGCGCGACGTTTTCCTGATCTCCGGTCAGCATCGTAACCCTGATTCCTTCCTTCTTTAACGTCTGCACCGCCTTTTCACTTTCTTCCTTAATCCGGTCTGCCACTGCGATAACGCCTGTAACGCGGTCGTTTTTTGCAAAAAACAACGGCGTCTTCCCCTGCGTCGAAAATTCGTCCGCTTTCTTTTGCATATCGTCCGGTATGGAAACTTTCATCTGCCGCATAAAGCCGGCGTTTCCACCGAAAATCCTGCTTTCACCAAGAAGCCCGCAGACACCCAGACCGCTGACGGTTTTAAAATCCGTAATATTCGCTTTTTCAATCCGGCGTTCCTGCCCATAAGCCACAATTGCTCCGGCTAAAGGGTGTTCGCTTTTTTCTTCCAGCGCGCAGGCTGTCCGGACTGTCTTTTCTTCATCATAAGCGTAAACATCGGTCACCTGAGGCTTTCCGACGGTAATCGTGCCGGTCTTATCCATCGCTACCTGTCTGATTTTACCGGCATTTTCTATGGCTGTTGCGTTTTTAAATAAAATTCCGTTTTTTGCGCCGATTCCGTTTCCAACCATAATCGCCACCGGCGTCGCAAGTCCCAGTGCGCATGGACAACTGATAACGAGCACTGAAATCCCTCTCGCCAGAGCAAAACCGACGCTCTGTCCGGTAATAAGCCAGATGAAAATCGTAATCAGGGCAATCGAAATGACTGCCGGCACAAAAACCGCCGCAACCTTGTCTGCCGTTTTCGCAATCGGCGCTTTGCTCGAAGACGCCTCGCTGACCAGCTCAATAATCTGCGAAATGGTCGTATCCTCTCCGACATGCTCGGCCCTGCACCTGATATAACCGGACTGATTGATTGTCGCCGCAAAAACCTTATCGCCTTCTTTTTTATCGACCGGAATACTCTCCCCGGTAAGAGAAGACTCGTCAACAGCCGACATTCCCTCGACGACGACGCCGTCTACCGGAATATTTTCTCCGGCTTTGACTGCAAAGAAATCCCCGACAGAGATTTTTTCCACAGGAACCCGTACTTCCTCCTCAACTCCCTGCTCGTTTTTCCGGAGTAAAACCGCCGTCTTCGGCGTCAGCTTCATCAGTCCCCTGATTGCGTCCGTCGTCTTCCCTTTTGAATAGGATTCAAGCATTTTTCCTACCGTAATCAACGTCACAATCATTGCGGCGGATTCAAAATAGAAATCGTGCATATATTCCATGAGTTTTTCCCCATCACCATACATCTGGGCATATGTCATGGCAAATAAAACATAAATACTGTATCCGAGCGAAGCCCCCGCGCCCAGCGCCACAAGCGTATCCATATTCGGCGCGCGGTGGATAATCCCCTGAAAGCCATGTACAAAAAATCTCTGATTGATTATCAAAATACAGATTGTGAGCAACAACTGGGCAAGACCGATGGCAATATGGTTGCCATTGATAAACGCCGGAAGCGGCCAGTTCCACATCATATGTCCCATAGAAAGATACATCAACGGAATCAAAAGGATAACAGATGCAATCAAACGGATTCTGATTTTTTCCGTTTCATGATCCTCCAATCCGCTTTCTTCCTGCGCACCGCCGTCTGCTTTCACCGCCTTTGCGCCGTAACCGGCTTTCTTTACTGCGGCAATAATCTCTTTATCCCCTGCCGTTCCTTCCACCTGCATTGAATTCGTCAAAAGGCTGACGGCAACGCTTTCCACACCGGCAACGTTTTGCACTGCCTTTTCCACCCTGCCCTGACATACAGCGCAGGTCATTCCCTTGATTTGAAATTTTTTCATGATTTCACTCCTCTACTTCATCAATTTCTGCAATGTGGCGACAAGTTCGTCTACCACCTCATAATTTCCCTCGCGGATATTTTCCGCCACACACGTTTTAATATGGTTCGACAAAAGAATTTTATTAAAACTGTTCAGCGCCGACTTTGCGGCGGACACCTGAATCAGCACATCGGTACAGTAGGCGTCGTTTTCCACCAGCCTCTTAATTCCACGAATCTGACCTTCAATGCGGTTTAACCGGTGAATCAGGTCGGTATATTCCGCTCCGTCCCGTTTTTTCGTTTTATACGCACAGACATGATTTTTATTCTGTCTGCAATGAGTACACTCTGACATTCTTCATTCCTCCATTTTTATTTTATACTCTGCATTATATACCCCTATGGGGTATGTGGTCAAGGACAAAGTGCGCCTGCGGCATTTCACAAAAAAAGACCTTGAAACTCCATCGGAATTTCAAGGTCTTCTCCTGCGGATGGCGGGACTTGAACCCGCACGCTTTGTGGGCGGCAGATTTTGAGTCTGCTGCGTCTGCCATTCCGCCACATCCGCATAACAGTAGAAATATTATCATTGATAAGAAAAATTGTCAAGATTTTTATTCCATACCGCTCAATTGATACCGGTCTCCTCCGCCGGAAACTTTGTAGCAGGTGCCTGTATCGCAGGAAACCGCATATTTCTGGCTGTTGCTGCCGTCCTCCAGCGAATAGGTGATGATATAATAATCCTCTTTATCTATTTCAGCAATTTCATTGTAGGTAAACAGGGCAGTCTTTCCGTCTTCGTACTCGTTGTACTCGTCCAGTCCCGGAAAATATCCTTTTAAGTTTGACAGCGCGTTGGCATAACTGCACTGATATTTCGGCGAATAATCATATATTTTTGTTACTACGTCGCTGGAAATCCCGTCTTTGTTGATCGCGACAAAATTGTACATGAGATTTCCCTTTTCCATATCAATCGGCTCCGTATATTTTTTTGATGATTTCGTCGGCGTGCTGCCGTCAGTCGTGTAATAAATATCGCAGTCGCTCTCTGCCGTCACCTCAATTTTTTCCTCGTCAGTATACGAACCGCTTTCTAAAGATACGGTTGGCGCATCGACATGCACAAATGAAACGGTATAACTGTAAACGGCTTCTTTGCTGGAAACGCCGTAAGAATCAATCGAATATGTCCGGATTGTAAAAGTCCCCTCCTCCTTAAACCGGATTGGCGTGGAATATTCTTTTTTTGTATCGCTGTCCGTTACATCGCTTCCGTCCGTCGTATAGTATATCGTCACGTCATCGTCCGCCTTTAAGGAAACCTTCATGACATTGTTGTAAGTGCCCGCCTGCGGATCTGCCTGCGGAATCGTGCCGACATAATTTTCCAGTTCCGCCTTCACCGCGCTTGGTGCAGACGCTTTCAACACGTCAATCTGCGTATCCATATCGTGATTCTGGTATAAAACAATCAAATCCTTATAATATTGGGTTTCGTTTTTATCTAAGTCAATCAGAATTTCAAGAAAGTCGATTTTTTCCCTGTAATCTGCAACCAGTATTTCATCAATACTGTACAGCAGCGAATAAACTTCCAATTTCTGCTCGTCTGACATGGCGTTTCTTGCCGCCTCGATAAATCTGGTTCGGGCATTGGTGTAATCCTCCTGCTGATAGTACGCCTTTCCCTCTTTCATATACTTTTCGTATTTATGCTCCATCGCATTTTTCTTCACGAAAAAAGTAATGAGTACCGCAGCCAGAACCGCAGCAACCGTAATGACAATGACAAGAATGATTTTCTTTTTGTTTTTTCCTTTATCCGCAGAAGGCGCAGTTTTTTTATCAGACAGATTTCTGTCCCCTTTTTGGGCGCCGTCCTGTTGGTCTTCCCTGTATTTTTTCTTTTTTTCTTTTTTCGGATATTCATCTAAAATCTCGTCTACCATAAAACTTCCACCCTTTCTCAAAGCAAAACTGTTTCTTTGAATATATCATATTCTAATTACTCTTGCAAATCAGTTGTTTTTTTGGAAAACGCGCAGCCGCAGTAATTTTGCCGGTACAAATGAAATTCCTTTGAAAGCTGTACCGACCGCTGATAGCCGTTCTTTTTTTTGAAGTCAGAGTATAAATACGGAACGCCGTACTGCTGTTCCAACTGTTTGCCGATTTCATTGATTTTCTGCGCATTTTTTAACGGGCTGATGGTCAGCGTCGTCGTAAAATAGTCAAACTGCTCCTCTTTTGCCAATTTTGCGGTATATTCCATTCGGAGCCGGTAACAGATGCCGCACCGTCCGCCGCCCTCCGGACAGTCCTCATACCCCTGAATTTGTTTCAGGTATTCTTGGGGATTATACCCGGCAATACGGGGCACGACAGGATTTTTAAAGGATTTTTCCTGAATGAACCGAAGCAGCTCCCCTGCTCTTTTCCGGTATTCGTCTACCGTCTCCATGTTGGGATTGTAAAACAAAACGGTAATCTCAAAATAATCCGATAAATATTCTAAAACATAACTGCTGCATGGAGCGCAGCACGCATGAAGCAGCAGGCGCAGCGGAGTTTTTTGCAGCACCGCCTGCGCGAGCAGTTTTTCCAGTACTTTCTGATAATTGATTTGATTCAATGTCAAATCTCCTTTCTTTAAAAAAGACAGGTTGCCCTGTCTTTTAAATATCTTTCCTGCGTAACTGTTGTTCATTTAACTGTGTGTACTTTTGATACGCTTTTTTTAAGATACTCTTTTCATTCGGGAATTTCAGCAGATGAATTGCTTCGATATACCGATAATATCCGGAATGAAGAAAATGTTCCTCTCGCTGTGGTTTACTGAAATAATTGTCCGCAGTCATTAAATACCAGTGAACTTCCTTTTCCACAGTATCTTTTGGAATGTTAAAAGTATATTCACTTTTTCCCACATACCCGATGACTTTTGCTTTTACTCCAGTTTCTTCTCGTACCTCTCTTAAAGCAGTCTGCTCATGATTTTCGCCGAGTTCTACCGTTCCTTTCGGTAATACCCAGCCTTCATACCGATTCCGATAATTTTTATACAGCAGTAAAATTTTGCCACGAAATATAACCACACCGCCACAACTGACCGCTCTCTCCATAGCGATTCCTCCTTGTTCTACCGGGTGTTGTACTTCCGTACATTGTTTCGCTTTTCATTACTTATAAGTATACATAAGAAAAGACTTGAATGCAAGCAGACAAGTCTTTTTCTTTCAGAAATGAATGAACTTATTCAAAATAGGCGTCAAATACGTCTTTTGCGCAGTTTTTGGCAGATACGGAGCCGTTATCCACATTTTCCAAAACAACTGCTATGGCAAGGCGTTTTTTCCCTTTCTTGGCGTATCCGACAAACCATGAATTGATTTTTCCGTCAGGATTATTGGTCAAGTCGGCGGTGCCTGTTTTTCCATAAGCCGTATAGCTGCTTTGGGAAAATTCCTTTGCGGTGCCGTATTCGCAGACGGCGGACATATATTCCCGCAACTGCTTTGCCTCTTTTTTCGTCATCAACTGCTTTTCTTCTCCGGTTTCCGCCTCGCTTACGACGTCACCGTCCTGCGTTTTGACGGACGCAATCAGACGCGGCTTCATCAGCACGCCGTTTTTTGCTATTGCAGACGCAATCATCACCATCTGCGCCGGCGAAACCAATACGTCCTGCTGACCGATACTGCTTTCCGCCACATAATAAGAATTGTATTTTTCAGACTTCTCATCTAAAGAAAAGACGCCGCTCTTTACATAAGACGTATTCTGCGTTTTCAAATCGTCCAGCGGAAGGGGATTGTTAAACAGTAAGTCCTGCGCGGTACGATTAAAAATATCCGTATCAATATCAAGTCCCATCGTCGCAAACGCCCCATTGCAGGAATAGGCAAACGCGTTTTCCAGATTTTCCGTTCCATGCGCATTTTTGTGGTAACATGACAGGGAAAAGTTTTTAAACTTTGCCGTACCGCCGCAATGATAAGAAAAATCCTGATAGTCCTCATTCTGCCTCATGTACGCCAGCGTCGTCACAATCTTAAACACAGAACCGGGCAGGTATTGTCCCTGCGTCGAACGGTTCATCAACGGCGCAGAGGATTTTTGATTGAGTTCCTCCCAGATTTCGTCCAAGTCCTCCGGATTATAGGAGGGCTTTGACGCAGACACGAAAATATCGCCGGTATCCGGATCCATCGCAATCACGCCTCCCCTGTTTTCTCCCAACGCTTCATAAGCCGTCTTTTGGAGCGCCGTATTCAGGGTAGTATGCACATCGTTTCCATGCAGCGCGTCGTGATTTAGATCCTGCTCCAACTGTTTTAAGACACTTGTGTCGGTAGAAATCAGGTCGTAATTACATACGTCCTCCAGACCGGTAAATCCCTTTGTCGTGTAGCCGACAACCTGCGCAAACGTTTTCCCATACGGGTACCGTCTTTTATCATCATCAAAATTATCCGGCGTCCCATTCGTATCGGTATATGCGAGTTTTTTGCCGTCTGAGGAATAAATCGTACCGCGGACGACGGTCTTTGCTTTCTCCTCAATGCGCGGGTTTTTGGAATTCATGACCACAGTTTCGGCGTCATGGAGCATGAAATACAGATAATATCCAATCATAAACAGAAAAACCGTCGTAAAAATTAAAGTGGTGACGAGCGCCTGTATATTTCTTTTACGTTTTACCTTTTTTCCTTTTGTACTCTTAATGTTAGCGCCTTCTGACTCTAACTGACTTGTCCGTCGAGACATATCTTACTCCTTCCGCCTGCTTTCCGCGTTTTATTTTTTCCTGATTGCTTGTTCCTACAATCGCCATTCCCTGAATAATCGCAAACACAATCAACGTACTCAAGATTGAGCTGCCGCCGCTGCTGATCAGCGGGAGGGTTACTCCGGTAGACGGAATCATGTTCATCGCTCCGCCAACCGTCAAAATCACCTGAATTGCATATCCGACTCCGAGACCTACGCAGACAAGACGGTTGAAAATGCTCACCTGCGCCATTGCCGCCTTTAAAAATCCGATAAAGCAGCTCAGGCAGACTAAAATCAGTAAAATAGCGAAAATCGCGCCAAACTCCTCGCCGATTGCCGAGAAAATAAAGTCATTTTCCACAATCGGAATCTTGTTGGGATAACCCTGATAAAGACCGGTTCCCGACAATCCTCCGCTTCCGAGCGCAAATAAGGAATGTGCAACCTGATACCCTTCGTCATTGATGATTTCCGGCGCAAACGGATTTTTCCAGACAAGCACACGAACCTGCACATGGTAAAACAGGTGGTACGCGACAACCGACGCCAGCGAAATTCCTCCTGCGCCCACGACCAGATAAAGCGCTTTCTTTGTAGCCACATACAGCATAAATAAATACATCGTAAAGAAAATCAGCGCGCTTCCCAAGTCGGTAGACAGCACAAGCACAATCACATAGAGGCCGGCAAACACGCTCGCCAGCACGACTCTGCGGAAATCCTGCGCTTTTGAAAACATTCCCGCGATAAAAAAGACAAAAATGATTTTTACAAATTCTGAGGGCTGGAACGTAATTCTGTTTGCAATTTTAAAATACAGCCTCGCCCCGTTGGTCATCGGCCCCAGAATAATAACTCCGATTAAAAGCGCCAGACCGAACAGGCAGTAAAACCATGTCAGGTTTTTCCATAATTCAAACCGGCTCAGGAGAAACGGCACAATTAAAGATGCAATCGTCACAACCGCCACAATCATAAACTGTGTCACGCTCTTTTCAAATCCGAGCCTTGCCAGCATAATAAATCCAATCGTCAACAGCATACACATATTGCTCAGAATTGATTTGTTGATGGTCGGATAGATAATCGGGAATACCCCTAAAGCAATGATTAAATAACATAACTGCAGTCCGCCAAAGACGATTACGTTCACCTCAGAAGTGTCCTGCTGGTTTAAAAAAATCAGAACCAGTCCTAAGATATAAGTCGCAAAAATAATAAAATTCTGAATCCAGAAAATGGTATTTTTTTCCTTCTCACGCTTCATTGTAAGCGCGCTGAAACTTCCCCATGTATAAAAAAACATGAGTAAAATAAATATATATTTTGATATGATTGTAATAAAAATATCCATGTCCTTCTCCGTTTCTACTGTACTCCGCGCATAAAATGTCCCCTTGTGGTACCTGCTTCGTCTGCAACCGGCTGACCGGACAGAAACGCGCGCTGCGCACATTTCAGAATTTTTTCTGTCTGCCCTGCCGATTCCGTTGAAAATATCAGACGCAGGGACGCGGGAGACAACTGCCGGATCCGGTCTGCATATTTAAAGAGCGACAGCGGATAACTATTGAGCATCAGATTGTAACAGTATCCGCACACGCATTGCACCGAAAACACATTATTTTTCTTATCCTTAAGTTGAATCATCTGATTATCGCGGCGGCACCGGTCAAAAGTTTTTCTGACGCAGTTTGCCGAAATCATCACCGGAATATAACCGTAGATAATCAGTTCGGAGTCGGAAACTCCCAAAGCCTTCAGTTCATGATAATTTAATTCCAGCGGCGCAGTCGTTTTTGCGCCCAGACTGTGAACATACTGCTTTGCATATCGATTCATTGTATAAACATTATAATCAAAAACATAATCGAATACTACCTGATTTTTCCGAAAACAGAAATATTGTTCGATATTCCGTATCAGAACCCCGTCCAACAGGGGTATTGCCGCTCCAAAATCATTCAGAAATTTCTCGCAATCGTCTTTTCTAAAGACATAAGGCAGCGCAAGGTAAATTTCCTTCTCTTTGCGATGCGCATCGGCAATACACTGCCGGATTTTTTCAGGGGAAAACTGAACCGCCTCCAGATAAATGCGTTTGACCTCAGGCGCGTCTGAAACAACCAAAAACTGGCTTACATTCCACACAAGACAATGGAGATTTATTGTTTTCCCCTCCGGAGGGCACTCCATTTCCATATTTTGCGCGGTAAAATCCTGACGCTCTGTCTTTCGCCGATACTTTGACAGAATCGCTTCTTCCGTTTTCTGAATCAACGTCCGCCGCAAATCATTGATGGCGCTTACCGGCAGAAACAGTCCGTCCCCTAAGTCAAACGTAATCCGTCCGGTTTCAAAAGATGTGCCGCCGAGTTTTCCGATATGTTTTCCCAAAGTTTCCTGATTTAACGGGGTGCTTTTTGCAGGACTCGGAACAGGGCCGGTAACGGAGATGTTCTTTCCCGCAGCCTCAGTATCCAGCCGGAACGGTTGTCCGGCAAGACAGGTTACGGAAATATCCAAAGGAATTTTTAATTTTTTCCCGATATACTGAGTTCTCAGAAACTCCGTCAACTCCTGATTTTCAACCCGAAACTGCGGCTTTTGCAGGGAAATCATATTCTTTCCGTTATGCTGCATATAATAACTTTCATGAAATCCGTTGCGGTGGAATAAATCCATCAGATTTTGGATATCCTGCTCCAAAACCTGATACGCCGAAGGGTTGGCGGCGTATAAATCCAGATATTTCCGATAAATACTCACAACCCCCGCCACATATTCCGTCTTTTTCATGCGTCCTTCAATTTTTAATGAAGTGACACCGGAAGCAATAATCTGCGGCAGGATTTTAAGCGTACAGATATCCTTCGGACTGAGCAGATACGTCTGATTTTTTCCGTTAATTTTCCTGTTGTTTTCCAGATAGTCATATTCCATACGGCAGGGCTGCGCGCATCGTCCGCGATTACCGCTTCTTCCGCCGACAAAACTGCTCAAAAGACATTGTCCGGAATAACAATAGCATAACGCCCCATGTACAAAGCTTTCAATTTCAAGAGCTGTGGCATTCCGGATATCCCTGATTTCCTCTAAAGAAAATTCTCTCGGAACGACAATCCTCGAAACGCCTGATTTTTCCAGCGCCTTCGCCGTTTCTTTCCCAAAAACGGTCATCTGTGTGCTGGCATGGATACGCAGTTTCGGAAAATATTTTCTGATAAACTGCAGCACGCCCAAATCCTGCACGATTACGGCGTCTAATCCCGCGCAGTAGAGCGGCTGCAGGTAGGAAAACAACTGCCCGCTTAATTCCTGCTCCTTCAACAGGGTATTGATGGTCAGGTAAACCTTTTTCCCATGCAGATGCGCATAATCCATGACTTCTAAAAGCTGTTTTGTTGTAAAATTTTCTGCATACGCCCGCGCGCTGAAAAATTCACCGCCGGCATAGACAGCGTCAGCGCCGGCATTGAATGCCGCTAAAGCGCTCTCATAAGAGCCTGCCGGCGCTAAGAGTTCAACTTGATTCATTGTAATCCCCATTACAAAAAAGCGATCCGGCAAAACGCCCGATCGCCCTTTTAATTATTTTTTTAATTTTGTCCGAAGCTCTATCACTTCTTTTTCCAATGATTTTATTTTTTCTAAAGCCTCATTCAGTTCTTTCTTTGTCGTATCGGCTTTGGCGTCAGACATAATCAGTTCATGCTTTAAATCATAAACCTCTTTTTCCTTTACCTCCAAATCGCTTTCCAACAAATCAGCCTGTTTTTTCGCTTTAAAATAATCATTTGCAATATTGATTTCAAGGAGAATTCTCTGGACGTCGAGTTTCTGCATTCGGTAGCCGTCATTCTGTTTAAATTCCATAATCATATTGTTGATATAGGAAGCCACCTTTTGCAAATATGCCTCGCTCTCAAAACCGCCTATATTGTAAATCTTTCCATCAATAATAACATCTGTGTAATTTTTTGACGACATTGTTCTCTCCTTGTAATCTGACCCGTTAAGGCTTTATCATGAATTATTTTTTGGTCTTGAAATTTACCTTCTTAGACCATGGACTGGTGTAAGTCTTGCCGCTTTTCATCGTACCGCGAACGCGTACATAATATTTTGTCTTAGCTTTTAATTTCGTTAATTTTACAGAAGTCTTCTTAGAAACTTTCTTCTTTACGCCCTTTTTGAAGTTTTTCTTTGTAGAATACTGAACTTCGTATTTCTTAGAACCTGCGGATTTTGCAAATTTTACTACTGCAGATTTCTTTGTAACCTTTTTCACTTTTACTTTTTCAGGCTGTACCGGCGTCTGGAGATCAGCAGTAACCTTAAAGTCTTTTACTTCAATCGTACCGGACATATCGTTTTCATCTTTGTATTCCTTTAAGAATGCGCCGAATGCAAATTTAATACCCATCGTAGCCTGTTTTTTCTTTGCCTGATAATTTGCCTTGGAAGCCGTTACAAAAGTCTTGCAGGATACTGTTACCCAGCCGTCATCAGCAGTGTTCTGGCTGTCAAGTTTTATAAAGGAAGAAAAATCTTTGAGCAGTGCCTTGTTGGTTTCAACCATGCTCTGTCCGCCCTGTGTAGCCTTTAATCCTGTAAGCTTTAATGCAGCGCCGTCTTCATCTTTGTCATCATAGGCTTTAAAGTGAATATGTTTGATATAATTGTATTTTCCTGTTCCGACATTGTAGTATGTTCCGTCTTCACGTTCTTTTTCTTCTTTCAGTTCATTCTTTAATGTACTCTTGATTTTGAAAGAAATATTGTAATAACGTCCTCTTTCAACATTGACTACCTTTGTAGCCGTAACGCCCCAAGGATTGGACTGTACTGCTTCGTAAATCGGATTACCCTTGCTGTCTTTCTTTCCGGAAGGGCCCCAGTTTGCGCTCCAGCCTGTGCTGACAACATTTAAGTTAAATGCGGAATCCGTAGAGGAGGTAAACTTTGCGTTTTCACCAAAGCACTTGTGTGAATCCTGTTCATTCCATGTGTCGCCATGTTTTGAAACTGTCGGATTGTTTGTCTTGTTCTTTGCATTTTCTTCTTTGATGGCTGTGTTTAACTCATCAATCTGCTGCTGTGATACCGGATCGGTAACATAGTGCTGATTATCCAAAACTTTTCCTGTGTTAATCAGGCTGTGATACCAGCATACATTCTGCTTTGAAGTAGATTCTCCATTGACATGATCCTCGTGGGTATAAATGGAGTAAGAAGTCCATTTCTTACCTGCAGATACATTTGTACCTTTTTTTACTGCAGCAGACGTAGAAAATGCTGAGCCGAAAATCAGCGTTACGGTTAATGTCGCTGCAATCATTTTTTTTGAAAATTTTCTCATGATTTTTTCTCCTTCTTTCTTTTTTTGAACTGTCGGTACAGTTCATAAATTGTTATTATAAATATATCATTTTTATTCCGTTTTTTCAACACCAAGATGTTGATAAGCGCGACCGGTGGCAACCCGTCCTTTCGGGGTTCTCTGAATCAGTCCGTTTTGCAGCAGATACGGTTCATAGACGTCCTCAATCGTTCCGGCGTCTTCACCGAGTGCGGCCGCAAGCGTATCGAGTCCGACCGGCCCTCCTGCAAATTTGTAAATAATGGTTTCCAAAATTGTCCTGTCCCCTTTATCCAGACCGATTTTGTCAACCTCAAGCAGATCAAGCGCCGTTTCAGCCACCTGTTTTGTAATGACTCCGTCGTAGCGGACTTGCGCAAAATCCCGCACCCGCTTGAGCAGGCGGTTTGCAAGTCTCGGCGTCCCACGCGAACGCCTTGCCATTTCCTCAGCGCCCTCATCGTCAATCTGCACCTCAAGCACCTGCGCCGAACGCAAAATAATCTGTTTTAATTCGGAAACCGTATAAAATTCCAGTTTGTTAATCACCCCGAACCGATCCCGCAGCGGCGCCGTCAGAAGTCCGGCTCTCGTCGTCGCCCCGACAAGGGTAAATTTTGGAATTTCAAGGCGGATTGAGCGCGCGCTCTGTCCTTTTCCGATCATAATATCAATCGAATAGTCTTCCATCGCCGGATACAGGACTTCCTCCACCTGCCGGTTTAACCGGTGGATTTCATCAATAAACAGCACGTCTCCCTGTGAAAGATTGTTTAAAATTGCCGCCATCTCTCCGGGCTTTTCAATCGCAGGGCCGGAGGTGGTCTTAATATGTACGCCCATTTCGGAAGCGATAATGGACGCAAGCGTCGTCTTTCCAAGTCCCGGAGGCCCGTAAAACAATACGTGGTCTAAAGGCTCTCCTCTGGATTTTGCCGCTTCGATAAATATTTTCAGATTATTTTTTACTTTTTCCTGTCCTACATACTGGTTCAGAAAAGTCGGACGGAGACTGTTTTCCAAAAGCCGGTCTTCCGTAGTAACCTCTGTCTGAATCATTCTCTTTTCCATCTGTAATCCCTTTCCCGCCTGCCATTAAAAGATATGTTTTAACGCCTCTTTCAATAAAGTTTCCGTTTCCATTTCCTGTGAATTTTCCACAGCTTTTACCGCATTCAGGGCGGACGCTGCGGAGTATCCCAGCGATATCAGCGCCTCAACCGCATCGGTCTGCGCCGTCGTCGTATTGACCGGCAGATTTCTATTTGAAGCCTGCATCGTCATACCGTCAAAATCAAGTTTATCTTTTAATTCGAGAATAATTTTCTGCGCCGTCTTATTTCCAATACCCGGCGCTCTGGAAATCGCTTTGGAATCTCCTGAAATAATCGCCATCTGCAGGGTGTCCTGCGGGCACGCGGAAATAATCGCCAAGGCGCCTTTCGGCCCGACGCCACTGACGCCAAGCAGCAGGCGGTACATCTGAAGGGAGTCCGGCGTGAGAAATCCGAAAAGCTGCACCGCATCTTCCCTGACATACAGGTGCGTGTAAATTTTTACTTCTTCTCCTGCGCTCAGCATTTCCAAATCGCTCTGCGGCATAAAAATATTAAAGCCGATGCCGCCGCGCTCCACAACAATTTTATCCATATCAACCGAATCCACAATTCCTTTGACGTATGAAATCATCTTCTGCTCCTGTCCAATCATTCATTTTCAATAAAAATCATTTTAACATATCTAAAGTACAATTAGCAAGAACAGAAACTTTTTCCAATACTTTTCAGAAACTTTTTCCGGTACTTTTACGTTTTCTCTGTGAATTTATCAGAAACTTTTTCCTGTGGTTTTGTCAGTTCCAAAGAATGGTATGACGGCATCTCTTATTTTCTTTTCGTTTTAATCGACACGCGGAAAAACCGCTCTAAAAACTCTCTTGCGTGAAACGGAAATAACGGCGCAATATAACTTGTCTGGGCAATCGTCCGGTTGCACACAATTGCAAGCACCGCGATAATACAGCCCGCAACAAATCCCCACAGGCCAAAAAGCTGCGTCAGTATCAGCGCAATCACCCGCAGAAATTTGATGGAGTAAGCGAGTTCATAATTTTCATGCGTAAAATTTGCAATCGCCACGACCGCCATATAAAGCATCGTATGCGCGTTAAACCAGCCGGTCTGCACCGCGTAATCTCCAATCACAATCGCCGCAATCAGACTTAAAGGCGTATTCAGCGTACTCGGTGTATTGATTGCCGCCAGCTTCAGACCGTCTATCGCCAGTTCCAACAACATTAACTGCCAGAAAATCGGCACATAATCAACCTGATTGAGCTGTGTAAAAGAAAGCCAGTCCGGCACAAAATCCGGATTATTTACAAACAGCAGAAACAATGGCGTCAGCACAAACGATACCAGCGCCATGAACGCCCGCGCAAGCCTCAAATAAGTTCCGGTGACCGGCGGAAAATAATAATCGTCCGCCTCCTCGATGACGTCAAAAATCGTGGTCGGCAGAAGCATTGCCGACGGAGAATTATCGACGAGAATTGCAATCTGCCCCTCTAAGATTTCCGCTGCCGCCGTATCCGGACGCTCCGTATAGCGAAACTTTGGAAACGGATTAAACCAATGCCCTTTATACAGACATTCGGAAAGACTTTCCTGATTCATCGGCAGCGCGTCAATCTGAATTTCAGAAAGACTTTTCTTGATGCGTTTAAGAAGCGCCTGATCGACACGATCAGACATATAACAGACCGCAATATCAGTGCGCGAGCTTTCCCCTACCCGAACAATTTCACACATATATTTTGTACTGCGGATTCTACGGCGGATCAGCGCCGTATTAAAGACAATTGTTTCCACAAACCCGTCTCTCGAACCGCGCAGAACCTTATATTTTTCCGGCTCGGCAACCGTTCGGGACGGATATTCCCTCGTATCAATCAGAATTGCTTTGTTGAAACCGTCCACTAAAAGACAGGTGACGCCGGATAAAATAAAGGTAATGACATTATACTCGTCGCCGTACAGATCCACTTCGATATACGGAATGTGATCGTCTGAAAATTTCTGAGGATCATTTCCCATATCCTCAGGTTTTACCTGATAAAGACTGTCCTCAATCCGCTGCATAATTCCTTCTTCGCAGAAGCCGTTGATGAAATAAAATACCGCCGCTCTCCCGCCAATCGTCGTCTGCTTTTTCAGCAAATCAAAACTGTCCCTGACGCACAAGAGCGTATCAATTTTTTCCATATCGGACTGAAGATTTCCCGTAATAAAATTTTGAACTTCCATATTACTACCTCACAATAATTCTATTGTGACCAGTTATAGGAAAATTATCATCAATCAGACATTTTTTATAATTGTTCAATCACTTTTTTCGGACATTTTTCTGCGCAGACGCCGCATTTTTCACATTTTTCCTGATCAATCCACGCAAGATTATACTCAAATTCGACCGCATCATGCGGACAGTTTTTTGCGCAGAGTCCGCAGCCGATACAGCCGGCGCTGCACGAAAGCATAACATCTTTTCCTTTATCTTCGGAAGAACACTTTACCATATATTTTGTATCTGCCGGAATAATGGAAATCAGTCCCTTCGGACAGGCGGCGACGCATTTTCCACACGCCTTACATTTTTCCGGATCAACGACGGCTTTTCCGTTGACGACATGAATCGCGTCAAATTCGCATACCTGCACGCAGGAGCCCAGACCGAGACAGCCGAAACCGCACGCTTTGGCGCCTCCGCCGGGAATCCCCGCCGCATCATTACAGGAGGCGTTCCCATAATAATGATATTTCTCCTTCGCCTTATCGCAGTCGCCGGAACATGCCACATAAGCCACCTTCGGAACAATCTCCGCTTTCACGCCCATAATATCCGCAATCGCCTTTGCTACGGAAGCGCCGCCGACCGGACACGCCGCCGGATCGCTTTTTCCGGAAGCAATGGCAGCCGCAAGACCGTCGCAGCCGGCATATCCGCACCCGCCGCAGTTGTTTCCCGGCAGCGCCTCCCTGATTGCAACTTCTTTTTCGTCTACCTCCACCGCCAGAAATTTACCGGCAATACTCAGCGCAACGCCGATCAGCAGACCGACGCCGCCTACAATGATTACCGCATATAATATCTCCATATGCTGCTACCTCCTTAAATTACGCCGGTAAATCCGGTAAATGCAATCGCCATCAATCCTGATGCGACGAGCACCATCGGCGTTCCCTGAAATGCCTTTGGAATCTGATTGTTTTCCGACTTTTCGCGTATCCCCGCCAAAATCACAATCGCAATCAGAAATCCGACGGAAGTACCCAGAGAAGACGCCATACTCTCAAAAAATCCGTATCCGCTGTCAATATTGGAAATCGCCACGCCCAAAACGGCGCAGTTTGTCGTTATCAGCGGAAGATATACGCCCAGCGCCTCATAAAGCGGTTTGATAAATTTTTTCAAAATCATTTCTACGAGCTGTACCAGCGCCGCTATCACCAGAATAAAGACAATCGTTTGAAGATATGTGAGCCCGAAAGTCACTAAAATACCATAATAAATCCCGTAAGTCACTGCCGAAGCAATCATAATGACAAAGATGACTGCCGCGCCCATGCCTGCCGCCGTATCCGTTTTCTTTGAAACGCCGAGAAACGGGCACAATCCCAAAAACTGGCTTAATACGACGTTATTGACCAGCGCCGCCGCTACCGCAATCAATAAAAGCTGTACCATTTACGCCACCTCCTTTTCTTCCTTTTGGCAGTTTTGATAATCCTTTCCGCAGCCGGAACAGCCCGCGCAGCCCGCTTCACACTGAAGCTTACGCGGCTTCTTTCCATGCCTCATGCGGATATGATTTTGTATGGCTACAAGCGCCGCCAGAACAAAGAATGCTCCCGGCGCCATCACAAAAATTCCAATTCCGTCCCAGTTTGGAATATTGATTCCCAAAATGGTGCCGGCTCCTAAAATCTCACGAAATCCGCCCAAAAGAGAGAGCGCAATCGTAAAGCCCAGTCCCATGCCGATTCCGTCCAATACGGAAAGCAGTACGGGATTTTTGGAGGCATAGCTTTCGGCTCTGCCGAGAATAATACAGTTTACGACAATCAATGGAATATAAATTCCCAAAGCCTCATTTAAAGACGGCAGATACGCCTCCAGCAGAAATTGCAAAATCGTCACAAAACTCGCGACAATCACGATAAATGCCGGAACGCGGACGCCGTTTGGAATGACTTTCCTTAACAGGGAAATAACAAGGTTGGACATCACAAGCACCGCCATTGTGCTCAGTCCCATGCCCGCGCCGTTTGTAAGGGACGAGGTCACCGCCAGCGTCGGACACATGCCGAGAATCAGCACAAACGTGGGATTTTCTTTAATAATGCCGTTGTATAACCGTTCGAGATATTTATTCACTGTCCTCACCTCCCCTGCATAAATCCGCGCAGATGACAGCCGCATTGACGCCATGTGTTACAGCGCTTGTCGTAATGGTTGCAGAACTGATTGCATCAATTTCGTTCTGCGCCGACGCGCCTGTTTTGCTGTAAACAAAATAGTCTGCTTTTTTATTCTGAAACTGATTGATAAAAGAAGCTTCCTTCGCTTTCATGCCAAGTCCCGGCGTCTCGCTCAAAGACAGGAAGGAAATCCCCAAAACCGTTTGATCCGCCGCAATTCCGACCGTCATCTGAAGGCTGCCGTCATAGGCTTCGTTATCGGTCACCGTAATAATCATTCCAATCTCTTTTCCGGACGAATCCCTTGCAGACACAACTTCATTGATTTCGCCCTGATACGGTTTCATTGACGTAAGATGATTTTCGGCTTCATTTTCCGTAATCTTCTCTTTTATTTCCGTATTCAGCCGGTCATAATCAATGCCGGAAATTTTTTGGTAATCCGCCATGTCAGGCATCACAGACTGATAAGCCTCAAGTTTTACTTTTTCCTCCTGCTTGGCGCGCGCCTCTTTCGTCACATTGTATACAGCGCCAAGCCCAAGTCCTGCGGCCAAAGTAATGGCAAATAATATTAACGTATCTTTAATCATTTTATTCATATTATTTACCCCCTTTCTCTTTTACAACGCCGAAGGCTCTCGGAACCGTATATTTTTCAATCAGCGGGACAAGCAGATTACAGAAGATAATCGCAAAGGATACGCCCTCTGCGTTTGCCCCGAAGGTACGGAAAATTGCCGTAAGCAGTCCGAGACAAATTCCGAAAAGATACCGTCCGCGCTTTGTAATCGGCGAAGTCGCATAATCGGTCGCCATAAAGAACGCGCCGAAAATCAGTCCGCCGCCAAACAGATGGCGCGCGAGGAACTCCATGTCCGTACTGCCGTTAAAAAGCATAATGCAGACAGCAAACACGAAAAGATATGTAAGCGGAATCCTCAAATCAATGACTTTTCTGGCAACGAGATAAACCGCTCCTGCCAGCAGCGCAATGACGCTGGTCTCACCGATGGTTCCCGCATAATTTCCAATAACCAGATTGCTGAGGGGCGTAATTATTTCCCCTGAATTTTTGAGCGCCGTAAGCGGCGTTGCGCCGGAAACTGCGTCCACGACATCTTTTGGGAAAAACGCCGTCATGTCGGCGGCAAAAGACAAAGACAGAAAACATCTTGCGCCAAGCGCCGGATTCATAAAATTCTGTCCGAGCCCTCCGAAAAGCTGCTTTACGATGACGATCGCAAACGCTCCGCCGAGAACCGCCTTCCAATACGGAAAGGTGCATGGCAGATTAAGCGCCAGAATCATACCGGTGACGACAGCGCTCAAATCAAACAGCGTGTTTTCCCTCTTTGTAATTTTTTCAAAAATAAATTCTGAGAGCATACAGGATACGACTGTCACAATCAGAAGAAGCGCCGCGCGGACGCCGTAACGGACGCCGAATAAATCAGCCGCATTGTAAATGCCGTATGCCGCTGCCGGAAGCATGGCAATGATAACGTCGCGCATAATGGTCTGTGTCGTTGATTTTGCCTTCACATGAGGGCTGGAAGATACATTATACATTTTCATCACCTATCCTTTCTTTCGCGCCGCCTGCACTTTTCGTTTCATTGTCCTGACAGACTGGGTAATATTTCTGTTTGCCGGACAATTATAATTACATGTTCCACATTCAATGCACTCCATACCGTAGAGTTTCACAAACAATTCCATATCGTCTGCGTCCGCCGCCTGCGCAAGTTTTGCGCATATCAGTCCCTCCGGACAGACCTGCGCGCATTTTCCACAATTCATACAGTTGGTCTGCTTCGCATGGGCAACGTCGTCGTGTTTCAATGCCAGCAATGCGGAGGAGCCCTTTATCACCGGCACGTCAAGAGTAAACATCGCCTGCCCCATCATCGGGCCGCCGGACAATATTTTTTCTACGGCTTCGTCAAGTCCGCCCGCTTCTTCTGCAAGCTGCTGATGGCTTACGCCGAACGGAACAATAAAATTTGCGGGATTTGCCACGCCGTCGCCGGAAACTGTGACAATCCGCTCTGTGAGCGGTTTATGATATTTCACTGCCTGATAAACGTTATAGACGGTATCTACATTATCAACAATACAGCCTGCATCTGCCGGAAGCATTTTAGAATTGATTTTGCGCTTTGTGACCGCATAAATAATATGCCGTTCCGAACCCTGCGGATATTTGGTCTTTAACGGCGCTACTTCAATCCTTTGCTCATGTTCGGTCATCTGTCTGAGCGATGCGATAATATCCGGTTTGTTATCTTCCACCGCAATCACTCCTTTGGCATTTTCAAACAGCGTAAGGATTATTTTCAGGCCTTCCACGACCTCCTTTGGCTGTTCTTTCAGCCGCCGGTAATCTGCGGTGATGTACGGTTCACATTCCGCCGCGTTGACAATGACATAATCAATGGCCTGATCATCTTTCGGCGTCAGTTTGACATGCGTCGGAAAACACGCTCCGCCCAGCCCGACAACGCCGCAATCCTTGACAGCCTCGCGGATATACTCCTTACTCCATGGTTCTTTTGAGGCTTCATAGTTCATTTCCTCGTACTGCTGATCATTTTCAATGACAATCGACAATACCTTTGCGCCGCCTGCGACAAGACGCGGCTCAATTTTTTTGACTGTGCCGGATACGGAAGCATGGATATTGGCAGAAACAAAGCCCTGCGCCTTTGCAATCAACTGTCCTTTTAAAACGCGTTCCCCGACTTCTACGACCGGTTCTGCGGGAGCGCCAATATGTTGTGAAACCGGAATCACAACTTCCTTTTCGGGAAAAATCCGTTTTGTCGGAACATCTTTTGCCAGTTCTTTTCCATCAAAGGGGTGCACGCCGCCTTTAAAGGTTAAAATAGCCATATCGTTTCACCTTTCTTTATATCATTTATTAAAATTCTCCGTAATCTATCATAATACTTTTGCTATTTTTCTTCAATGTCAGCGCCTCTCTTTTTTGTTATATTTTGTCATTTCTTAAAGAATTAAATTGAATTTTTGTATTTTATGTTATAATAAATTTTATGATAGTTTTAAAAGAGCGCGCGGAGATTAAAATTACATATCCGTTAGAAACATTTGACGGGAAAGAAAATATTGTATTTTTCGATATCGAGACGACCGGTTTTTCAAGAAAATACTGCCATATCTATCTGATTGGCTGTATGTACTATATCGGGGATACGCTGATGTATACCCAGTGGCTTGCCGAAAACAAAAACGAAGAAGCAAATATTTTAATGGCTTTCTATCAGTTTATTAAAAAATTTTCTACGATAATACATTTTAACGGCAATTCCTTTGATATGCCGTTCGTAAAAGTACGGGGAGAAAAATACCGCCTTGATTTCGACTTTACGCAGTTTCAGTGTATTGACATTTACAAATCCGTATCCGGCATTTCCCATATCCTCAAAATGGAAAATCAAAAACAGAAAACTTACGAAAATCTGTTAGGGATTGAAAGAACGGATCCGTTTTCCGGCGGCGAACTGATTGAAGTCTATCGGGAATATCTCCGCACCAAAGACGAAAGGCTGCTTTTGCCCCTTTTACTCCACAATAAAGAGGACGTCTTAAATATGGGAAAACTCCTTTCGCTCTATGCTGTTTATGATTTGTTCGAGGGAAATTTTACCGTTTCCGATTTGACGGTTCGTTCTTTTGAGGGGATTTCGCAGGAACAGAAAAAAGAAGTTCAGATTTTATTGCAGTTAAAAAATCCGATTCCGGTTAAGATTTCTTACGGATTTGAAAATCTTTACCTGAATGCGCAGGACGACCGCGCAATGCTTACGGTTTCATCAATCCATGAGAATTTAAAATTATTTTATGATAATCCGAAAGAGTATTATTATCTTCCGCTCGAAGATGAGGCAGTCCACAAAAGTCTTTCGATGTTTGTCGATTCCAAATATCGGAAAGCCGCCACGAGAGAAACCTGTTATAAAAAAATTTCTGATGATTATATTCCGCTCTACGGGGAATGCGCCGGTTTTTTGACGATATTTAAACGCCGTTATGCCGATCAATACGGATTTGTTCCGCTTGACGCACTTGATTTGGCAAACGCTCCGGATTACGCCAGACATCTGTTCGCATATCTGATGAAAAACAAATAAGCGTTTCTGCCGGATTGTCACAAAGGAAAAGGATTCACCGCTAAAGTGAATCCTTTTGGTGGGCATAAAATGCTGCCCGGACATTTTATGATGGTACTTATCTACCGCTCATCTGTCTTTCCTGAGCTTCGATCATCTTTTTAACCATCTGACCGCCAACAGAACCTGCTTCAGCAGATGTTAACTGACCATTGTAACCATCTTTAAGCTGTACACCAACTTCAGAAGCGCATTCCATTTTAAAACGGTTCATAGCGCTCTTTGCTTCAGGAACGTTAATTTTTGAATTATCCATGACAAAAATCCTCCATGTTTTTCATACTAATTTTTGCAACTTTTTCAATTGAACCTGTTACATTAGTATTATGTTGCAATAAAATTTTATTACTCTGGAAACATCTTGATTTCCTGTCAATTTTTGTTATGGACTGTTTTTTCTGAATTTTTTGTTATGGACTGTTTTTTCTAAATTTTTTTGTTATGGACTGTTTTTCCTGAATTTTTATTTCGCTTTCTTTTTATAATCTTTTTTTGAAATTTTAGGAATGGAAAAAACACCTTCCTGCAGAATATCCGCGCGTGCGTTCTGTATTAAATGCGTTTTTTTCATTCGTTTTGTCCCGCAAAGCAGCCACTTTGCAGATTTTCCCGTATCATTCCATGTGGTGTCCACATAATACCACTTTTTCCGGAAACGGACGATATTCCACATATGCGGCGTCATCTTTTCCGAAGAATCCGCAACATAGCCGTATACTACCATACATGGAATTTTAAAATAATCGCAGAGTAATTTAAAAGCCATTGAATAACCGTCGCAGACCGCTTTCTTTTTCACAAAAACGCCGTAGGCATTGTGAATATACTGATTGTTCTTTTTGATTTTTTTCACATACGCGGTCTGATTTCCAATCCACCGGTTGATTTCCTTTATCAATTTAATCTTTGACGGTTTTTTGCCCGCTCTTGACTTTATTTTTTTAACGGCCTTTTGAAAAGCCCGCTGGAATTTATTTTTTTCCGAAACGGTATGCTTCGTGTATGCGTCAAGAGATAACTGAAACCCGTAAATTTTTGTTAAATGCCAGTCGTTTTGGAAATACTGCTTTTCGCCCTGTTTTAAAATGGTCAGCGTGCCGTTCCAATAAAACGCCGGATTGTCGTTAATCAGTGCTGAATACGCGATATGGACATTTCTGACATACTGCTCTGCATAGGCTTCAAGATTGCCCTCATTGGAAGCGCCACTTTGAAGCTGGCACCCGCTTTCGTCTGCCTCGTAGAAATGTTCATATAATTCCTGATAAATTTCTTTCTGCTCCTGATTTAACTGTCCGTAATAATTTTTGACGGCTGCGCCGGCCGGCCGCAAAGTCCCGCAGATTATTACAGCGCATAAAAGAAGTCCCGTTAATCTTTTTATCTGAATTTTCATGATTCGTTCACCAAATCCTACGGTTCCTGCATGAGATTTTCCACAATAGAATGAAATTTCATTCCATTAGAAGCCTTAATCAAAACGGTATCGCCTTTTTTCAGGTAGGTTTCCATCTGTGTTTCAAAAGCTTCCTTTGTCGGAAAATAGTATACTTCCCCGATTCCTTTCTTTGCAGCGTGTGCAATATTTTCCGCCAGCGTACCGACACAGATAACCACATCAATCTGCGCGTCAGCCGCAGCCTCTCCGACTTCGCAATGAAGCGCTTTTTCATTTTCTCCCAGTTCAAACATATCGCCTAAAATGGCAACCTTTCTGCCGGACACTTCGGACAAAACCTTTAAAGCCGCTTTCATGGACATCGGGTTTGCATTGTAACAGTCGTCAATCACCGTCATGCCGCGGCTTTGAAAAATATTGCTTCTGCCGCTGATTGTCCTCATTTTCCGGATTCCCCTGTCAATTTCAGGAAAACTCATTGAAAAGTGCGCCCCGATAGCAACGGCGGCAAGCGTATTGTAAATCATATGAAATCCCGGAACCGGAATGACCGTATCAAATTCATCATTATAATATTTTATTTTAACGCCGGTTCCCAAAATTCCGTTGGTATGATATTCCAGAGCCCGCACCGGCTGGTCGGTTTCAATCCCGAAAAAGACCGGCACATTTCCATGCACCTCTTTTACCTGCCGCAGTTTATCATCATCACCGTTTAACACGACAAAACAGTCTTTTTGCGCGTAATCAAACATTTCTGTTTTCGCTCTGAAAACGCCGTCGCGGTCGCCCAGATTTTCCAAATGGCAGGTGCCGATATTTGTAATGACGCAGATATCCGGTCTCGCAACTTTCGAGAGGCGGTGCATTTCCTCAAAATCACTGATACCCATCTCAATGACGGCAATCTCGTGTTGTTTTCTGATTTTTAAAATTGTAAGCGGCATTCCGATTTCATTATTATAATTGCCCTCCGTTTTCAAAACATGAAATTTTTCCGACAGAACGGACGCAATCATTTCCTTCGTGCTGGTTTTTCCCACACTTCCGGTAATGCCGATAATTTTGCAGTCCAGAGTACTCCGGTAATATTCTGCCATGTCCTTGAGCGCCTGCGCAACCGAAGAAACCAAAATATAAGGGCCGGCAGGATTGTCCAAAGTCTTTTCCGAGAGCACCGCAAGCGCGCCTTTTTCAAAAACGTCCGGAATAAAATCATGTCCGTCCACTCTGGCGCCGGCAAACGGCAGATACAGGAAATCTTTTTCAATCAGCCTGCTGTCTTTTTCGACGCCCTGTATTTCTTTCTGTTTTAACGATTCATCACCGATGTATTTTCCGTTCGTACATGCGGCAATTTTTTCCAATGTCATATTTTTCACAAAAACACCTATCCTTTATATTTTTCCAAAGATAATTGTACCAACTGATCACACAGTGTCGGAAAATCGATGCCTATCGCCGCCGCCTCCTGTGGAATCAGGCTTGTCGGCGTCATACCGGGCAGGGTATTGATTTCAAGACAATATATTTTTTCCGCCCCGTCCATCATGAAATCGACTCTGGCATACGCTTCACAGCCGGCCACGCGGTATGCGTCTTCTGACACCTTCTGCATTTTTTCCGTAAGTTCATCGGAGATCTGCGCCGGACAGATTTCTGTCGTGGCACCCCCCTGATATTTATTTTTATAATCATACCAGCCTGTTTTCGGAATGATTTCAATAACCGGAAGCGCCTTTCCCGCCAGAACGCCGACTGAAAATTCCCTTCCCTTTATGTATTCTTCCACAATAATTTTATCATCGAGCGCAAAACAGGTCTCAAGCGCTTGGTCGTATTCGTCCGCATTTTGCACAATCACAACGCCGACGCTCGAACCTCCGTTACAGACTTTGACAACGACCGGATAGGAAAGACCGTAATCTGACAGATTTTTAGAATCTGATTTTCCAAGCCAGACACTTTTTGGCGTCGAAATTTTACTGCCGTAAAAAATCTGTTTTGTAATCCCTTTATCCATGCAAATTCCGCTTGCCAGAGCGCCCGAACCGGTATATCGGATTTTCGCCAGATCAAACGCTGCCTGACACAATCCGTCTTCGCCATATTTGCCATGCAGCGCCATAAAAACAATGTCGGCGCTCTGACAGATGGCAATTACATTTTCACCGAAGAACTCTTTCCGTTTTTCCTGAACGGATTTGATTTTCTCCGTATAAGACTGTATTTTTTTAATTTCCGCCTCAATGTCATAGGACTGCTCTGCATTGGAAAAAACGTCGGTGTCCGGACTTCCAAAAAATACGTCCAAAAGAACCGCGTTATGTCCTGCCTGCCGAAGGCCTTTGCAAATCATCATGCCTGACGTAATGGAAATTTCCCGTTCGGTACTGATACCGCCACATAGTACAATAATCTTCATGATTCTTTTTCGTATCCTCTGATACTTATCCTTTCTTATCATTATATTCTTTTCTTTTCCTGATAGACTAAGTCTTCCGGAAATAAATTGCTATTTTTATTTTCTAAAGACTGATGGAGAGCTGATGATGCTCCTCCATCATTTTACGCTCTTTATCAGAAACTTCAAGTCTTCCGTCCGAAATCATGGAGACGGCGTCCGCAGCGTCTTTCAAAATTGCCGCGTCATTCATGATGTCTCCAAGCCGGAATTCAAAATCACCGCTTTGCCGTACCCCGAAAAAATCTCCGGGCCCGCGAAGCCTTAAATCCTCGCCCGCAATAAAAAAGCCGTCGTTTGAACTGCATAAGATGTCCAGACGCTCTTTTGCCTCTTTTTTGCCGGAGCCGTTGATAAAAATGCAGTAAGACTGATGCTCTCCCCTGCCCACGCGTCCGCGAAGCTGATGAAGCTGCGCCAGCCCGAACCGCTCTGCATTTTCGACCATCATCACCGTCGCATTTGGTACGTTCACGCCGACTTCCACAACCGTAGTCGAAACCAATATCTGGATTTCGTTCTCCGCAAAACGCTCCATAACCTCATTTTTTTCCTGCGCTTTCATGCGCCCATGCAGATATTCAATCCGAATGGACGGCGGAAAGATTTTTTTGAGTTTTTCCGCATATTCGATGACGTTTTCCCCCTCGACCGCCTCACTGTATTCGACCGTCGGGCAAATCACATAGACCTGTCTTCCCTCTCTTACCTGATTTTGAATAAAATGGTAAGCGTTTGGACGGTATTCTGTATCTACAACACAGTTTGCAATCGGCTTTCTGCCTGCCGGCAGTTCGTCTATGACGGATATATCCAAATCACCATACATGATAATCGCCAGCGTGCGTGGAATCGGGGTGGCGCTCATAACCATGACATGGGGATTGTGTCCCTTCATGGAGATGGTTTCCCTCTGCCGTACCCCAAACCGGTGCTGTTCGTCGGTCACAACCATTGTGAGTTTATGATACGTCACCTTTTCCTGAATCAGCGCATGTGTTCCGATAATAATATCCGCGTCCCCGCTTTCAATCCTCGCATATGCTTCCCGCTTTTCCTTTGCCGTCATTGAGCCGACCAGCAGCACAATGTCCGCAGTAATCTGATGCTGCTTTAAGAGCTCCGTCAGATTTTCAAAATGCTGTCTTGCAAGGACTTCGGTAGGCGCCATCAGCGCTCCCTGTCCTCCGTTTTTCGCAGCAGTCAGCAATGCCAAAATGGCAATAATGGTTTTGCCTGAGCCGACGTCGCCCTGAATCAGTCGGTTCATCACTCTGTCTGATGCAATATCATGCCTGATTTCTTCCCATGTGCGAAGCTGCGCCTTAGTCAGTTGATATGGAAGGTGCGCTATCAGTTGTCTGACTTCTTCCGGCTCTTTTAATATATGTTCATTTTTTATCGTCTCATTGTTTTGCTTTAACTTTCTAAGCGAGGCGATAAAATAAAAAAACTCGTCAAAAATCAATCGTTTTCTCGCGGCAGCCATTTCTACCGTATTATGCGGATAATGAATAGTACAAACTGCTTTCTGAAAATCCTCCAGCGCATAACGTTCCCTCACCGATTTCGGCAGACGCTCCGTCAGCGGAAGCATTTCCAGCGCTTGCCGGACTGCTTTCTGCACCATATTATTGGTGAGTCCGTAGACCAGCGGATATACCGGCTGCATCGCTCCCATTTTTTTTGAATACTCCTGCGCGTCAAAAATCTTCGGCTGTTCCATCACAAAACTGCCTTTTTTTTCTTTGATATATCCCCGAAAAATAAAACTGCTTCCAATAAACAGTTTGCCTTTTAAAAACGGCGCGTTAAACCATGTCGCGCAAATTCCGTTGCCTTCCCTGTCACGTAAAAACGCCTGTACGACCGTCAGTTTTTTCACGCGGCGGATAACCAAATCACGCACAACTTCCGCGTGAACCGCCTGCGTTTTGTCACACTCCAGATCGCGCACCAAAACGGGCGCCTCATAAGTATCGTAATAACGCGGATAGTATTCCAACAAATTCTCTGCGCGCTCCACGCCCGCCCGATGAAATATCTTTTCTGTTTTTTCTCCAATTCCATTCAGGTGATTTAACTGCATATCGTTCTCCCGAAACATATTTTACCATCTCTGGTACACTATTTCAATCGCGCAATAAAGGAAAACCGGCTCCTCCAACGAGAAACCGGTTTCTGATATTATTTTTTTGCTTTTACTACTTTACTGTAATTTCCATATACTTTTTTCTTTCCGACCTTCTTAAACGCCCTGATTTTTACATAGTAAGCAGTTTTTTTCTTTTTCCTGCGGATTGTAATCTGATTTTTCTTGACAATCTTTGTAACAGTAACTTTCTTTTTAAAGTTTTTCTTTGTGGCGTATTTAACCTCATACTTTTTAACGCCCTTGACTTTTTTCCACTTTAAAGTAATTTTCTTTTTATTGATTTTTTTCTTTATTACCTTTACTTTTGCAGGCACAATTTGGAATTTGTAAGACTCGGAGTCCTTGAAATTGCCAAGACCGCTTATCTTGATTTTGGCTTTTGCGCCCATCTTTTTATTGTTGGTGTAAGTAACCTTGTAATCAATACCGTTCCGCAGCGTAATTCCGCCGTAAACAACGGAAACTGCTGGAGTGATTTTCTTTCCGGTGTAAACCTTTTTGAATGTGTTTGAACCGCTCTTTTGACCGGCAATCTGAATGGTTGTTGACCAGATATATTTTCTTGCCTTGTCGAGTTCTTTATCCAAAACGGCAACGCCGTTGGAATAAGAAATCACTTTACACATCTCGGAACTTCTCATAACTGCGTATCCGGACTGATTGATTGCATAATCAATACTTCCGTTTCCGGAAAGCGAATAAGTACAGACGTCGGAGAATTTCACTCCCGGCGTGTCCGGACAGGTGATTGCGGATTTCAGGAAGCACTGCGCTTTCTGATAGCAGGAATAAATTCCAATACCGTATCCCTCATGCGATTTTACATTGGAAGCAACCTTGTAATCCGTATATCCGTAAGAGCCCGGCTCATTCCAGACGGACTGGCTCGTAATATCGTAAGGAAGTTCACTCTGATACATATAACA
>CANRMF010000023.1 GCA_947631665.1 uncultured Lachnospiraceae bacterium
AATTTAGAAATTTCAACTGTTTTTTTAACGTAAGTGGAATTTAATCTTTCACACGGAATTTACTTTTACAAGTCAGCCGGACAAAAAATAACGGGTACTCGGCTTTTATACCGAATACCCGTTATCTCGTTTACCAACCCCGCCTGACAGATGCCATAATCGTAATTTTGGGATTACTTTCTTATGAGCACCCGTGTAAAGGTAGGGCTTTTTTATCTAATCAGTGGGGGATGCTATGATTTATCAAGAAGGATATGTTTACCACATCAAAGATGAATACTTTGAAAAAGTAAACGATGACAAACTCATGCAGAATAAAGAGAACGGAGCATACCGTCCTACTTTTTACTGCCTGCAAGATAAAAAAACAGGGCTTCTTTGGATGGTTCCACTTAGCAGTCGAGTAAACAAATTTCAGGCTATTTATGACAAGCAAGTAAAAAAGTACGGGAAATGCCTGACTATCGTTATAGGAGAATTTGACGGAAATAAAGCAGCCTTTCTGCTGCAAAATATGTTTCCGGTAACAGAATACTATCCCGACCATATACATACCCGCAATAGCAATCCAGTCCCCGTAAAACATTCTATTCACCGGACAATCAGCACGAATATGAAGCAGCTTCGGCAGCTTCATGCCAGAGGGAAAAAGGTCGTTTTCCCAGATATTTCACGTTTGGAACAACTTATGTTATCAGAAAGCAGATAAACGCTGTCCCGATTTGTGTAATCGCAGCAACGCCTTAGAAATTGCTTCTAAAGAAATGCTACATCAAACTGGGGCGTAAAACAAAAAACATTCTCTCCAATTTTTATTGTCCATGAGATACTTAAAATAAAGGGGCTGTTGTGTTTATGATTTTTAATCACTAACGCAACAGCCCCTTTAAAGTGGACTAGATGGGAATCGAACCCATGTCCAAAAGCCTTTCCACCGTTCTTCTACTATCATAGTCCGTTATTTTCCATTCCCTCCAAATATCGAGAACGAACACTCTATATTTTTTGGTAGCTTCATATGTCTCCTGAATACGCAAAGCTTAGTATTCAGGGTGCCCTACGAAAAGTCGATGCCAGCGTTTAAGATGTAGGAAGCCTAAAGCTGACAGCTGCCGTAATTAGGCAGCGTATGCTAATTTATTATTATCAGCGTTTATTTTAATTTGTGATTTAACGCATCACCTGCGGATAGCTTCACCGGATTCCAAACCCCTGTCGAAACCAGTACTAGCCCTTACCGGTTATATGAAGTGCCTCATTAGTATGGCACAAAAAATGGGAAAAATCAAGTTCTTTTATTTACCATTTCCCTCGTACTTATTGATCGTTTTCTTCAATATATGCGCTTGCTGCAAGAGCCGCCACAGCGCCGTCGGCAGTGGCCGTCGTAAGCTGCCGTACCGCTTTTGTTCTGCAGTCTCCGGCGGTAAACAATCCCTCCGCTGAAGTCAGGCAGTCCTCTGCCGCCTGCACATACCCCGCAGAATCCAACTGAACGAGTCCCCTGAAATTTTCATTTTCCGGTACCTGCCCTACTGCAATAAAAATACCGGAAACATCTAATACTGTTTCCTCCCCTGTCGCAGTATTTTTTATTCTCAGACCGGTAACCGTTTTCTCTCCAAGAATTTCCATCGGCACACACGATAAATGCCATTCCACGTTTTCTTTTTTTCTCAAAATCTGCTCTAACTTGTGCTCACCCCGAAAAGACTCCCGCCGGTGAATGATGGAAACTTTTGCGCAGTAATTGGAAAGAAAAACCGCGTCCTCCAAAGCCGTATTCCCACCGCCAATCACAGCAACATTTCTGTTTCTAAAAAACATTCCGTCACAGGTGGCACAGTAAGAAACGCCCGCGCCGGTCAGCCGCTTTTCATTTTCCAAATTCAGCGTCCGCTTTTTTAACCCTGTCGCCAAAATCACCGTCTTTGCCTGATAAGAAGTTTTTCCGGCAACGACCGTCCAAAGGCCGTCCTCATGATGAAGTTTCTGCGCCTTTTCAAACAACACTTCCCCGCCGAGTTTTTTGACCTGACTCATGAGATTTTCAGCAAAATCCGCGCCGGAAATTGCCGGAAGGCCGGGATAATTTTCAATTTCCGGAGTGTTGACAATCTGTCCGCCATAACTTTTCTGTTCCAACAAAAGCACGCTTCTTCCTGCGCGCAATCCGTAAATTGCAGCAGACATTCCCGCCGGCCCTGCGCCGATAATAATCATATCATACATCAATCTGCTTTCCTTCCTTTATGCCCTGTTTGATTTTCTTCCTTTACGCCTGATGTTTCTGAATCAGTTCTAATAATTCCGGCTTTGAAAGCAGACCGATACTTCTCTCCTCCTCGACTCCGTTTACAAACATCAGAATTGTTGGAATGGACATAATATTATACTGAATGGATACCGATGGGTTTGCGTCCACGTCCACCTTACAGATTTTCACGTTTTCCACTTCTCCTGCAACTTCCTCAAGAATTGGCGCAAGCATTTTGCATGGCCCGCACCAGCCTGCCCAGAAATCTACCAGAACTGCTCCGTCTGCCTTTAATACCTCCGCTTCAAAAGTATCATCTGTTACATGTACAATTTCCATGATTGTATCCTCCTTAATCCGATTGTTTATTTACTGCCTTTTACGATGATGCCGCAGCCGTTTCTTTCCACGCATCACAACCTTCATAACCATCTTCTTCAGGCGTCTTTTAAAAATGCCTTATAGCATTTATACGCTTCATAAACGTCCGCTTTGCTTGTAATTTCCCATGGCGCGTGCATATTTAAAAGTGCCACGCCGCAGTCAATGACCTCCATGCCGTAGAGCGATAAAATATATGCAATCGTTCCACCGCCGCCTTTGTCTACCTTTCCAAGTTCCGCCAGTTGGAACTGTACGTTGTTGTCGTCCATGATTTTACGAAGTGCGGCAAGGTATTCCGCATTGGCGTCATTAGAACCGGATTTTCCCCGCGCGCCGGTAAATTTGTTAAAGACAACGCCCCTGCCGAGAAATGACGCGCTGCGCTTTTCAAACGCGTCCGCAAATAACGGATCGTAACCGGCATTGACATCTGACGACAACATTCTGCTGTTCTTCAGACATCTGCGCAGTTTCAGGTCGTTGTAATCCCCATTCAGGCTGAGCAGTTCTGCTACCGTATCGTCAAAGAAATGGGACTGCATTCCGGTCGCGCCGACACTGCCGATTTCCTCTTTGTCCACCAAAAGACAGCAGGCGCTTTTTTCCGGATTTTCCATTTCCAGCATTGCCCGAAGCGAAGTGTAAGCGCACACCCGATCGTCCTGTCCGTAAGAGATAATCATGCTTTTATCAAACCCTAATTCTCTGGCGCGTCCGGCAGGCACAATTTCCAGTTCGGCAGACAGAAAATCCTCCTCCTCTACATCATATTTTTTCTTTAAGATATCTAAAATGCCGGCTTTTACGGCGTCTTTTTCATGGTTCTTTAACGGGAGGTTCCCAATCAGCACATCGAGATTTTCTCCCTCGATTACTTTTGACGCTTTTTTATCCATCTGGTCGGAAGCAAGATGAATCAGAAGGTCTGTCACGCAGAATACCGGATCGTCTTCCTTTTCGCCAACTGCAATCTCCACGACTGTCCCGTCTTTCTTTGCAATGACGCCATGAATGGCAAGCGGCGTGGTAACCCACTGATACTTTTTAATCCCGCCATAATAATGGGTATCTAAATACGCCAGTCCCTCAGCCTCATAGAGCGGGTTCTGTTTTGCGTCCATGCGCGGCGAATCAATATGCGCACCTAAAATATTCATTCCGTTTTCGAGTGGTTTTTGACCAATTTGAAACAAGGCGACCGACTTATTCATATTGACTGCATAAATCTTATCGCCCGCCTTTAGCGGCTGCCCTTTTTTGAGAACATCTTCCAACGGACTGTACCCCTGCTGTCTTGCAAGCCGTACCGCCTCTTTCACACATTCCCGTTCTGTCTTGCAGTCTGACAGAAAATTCATGTAATCCGCATTGACCTGCTCAAGCTTTGTCAGCGCGCTGCCGTCATAGGCAGTCCATACACTTTTTCTTTCCATGATTTGCACACTCCTTTTACTGCTCGTATTTACTTTTGATTATCTGATGTCAAATATCTTTTTCGTTTCTGATTACTTCGTTTTCCGGCTTATCTGATGTCAAATATCTTTTTCGTTTCTGACTACTTCGTTTTCCGGCTTATCTGATATTATATGAATTCATTGCGTATTTTATGAGCCGGAAAAATTTTCCATTTACTATTATACTAAAAAAGCATAGATTTTCAAACAGGATATTTCCCCCAAAAGACGCTTCCGAAAAACTACTTAGATGTTTCCTCCAAAAGACTATTTAAGTCTTTCCTCCAAAATACTACTTAAACCTTTCCTCTGAAAGCCTGTTTGAATTTACTCCGGAAGACTGCTTGAAAGACATAATGCTCCCCAGCCTGCCGATGGCGTCGGAACACTCTGCATGGTCGGCAGCCTTCTTGCGCCGCGAATCAGATACGCCTTGATTTTTTCACCATATAAAAACGGATCGTTCCCCCGCACAATGCCCCATTCCATTAAAAGCGCCGCGCTTCCGGTAACAAACGGCGTCGCCATTGAAGTTCCGGAACGCACTTCCAGACCGCCTCCGGCTGATGCGGAAATCACATTCACTCCCGGCGCTACAAGGTCTGGTTTTACCTCATTATTTTCCCTCAGGTATCCTCTCCCTGAAAATGTGGCTATCACATCGGTACTGCTGTCGTATGCGCCAACCGAAACCGCTTTCAGCGTCGTTCCCGGAATGGTCAGCGACGTGTCCGGATCCGGAGATAAAAATTTTGTATTTACATTAACCGCTACGGTTCCCGGCAGCCAGAAATCATATCTGCCGACAACAATTCTTTTTGGCAGAATTCGGATAATCCAGATTCCTGCGTCAACATAGGCGTTTTGCGGGATCAGTTCCATATAAATTTCCTGAAATCTGCTGAACGGTTTCGGCGTCCCGTATAAAACGGAAATATCCGTATGATCCAGCCTGAATTTCCATATCCGGCTGTTCTCATTAAAAAAAACCGTATTTTTTCCTGACGGGGAAATAATTTGCAATTCAAAAATATCAGAAAAATTTTTCCACAGTTGTACGCTAAAAGCCTGTTGATAATTGGACACCTGCAGTTCAATTTCGCCGATAACGCCCTCCCTGACATATCCGCCCGTATGTCCTGCGCTGTCGCCCTCGTTGCCCACGCCGATTTGTACGGAAACCTGATTTCCGTCAATGACGGAATCCAGATAGGAGGACAGCAGGGAGGTTCCGTCGTGAGAGCCATAGGAATTGCCGAAGCTGATATTGAGAGACAACGGCATCTGATAGGCTGCCGCCTGCCGGATAATAAAATCAACGCCCTCCATCAGTCTGGTTGTCTGCGGGAAGGAACCGGACGCTGTATTTGCCATTTTTACGATAATCAGGCTGCTCTGCGTCGCAATTCCCAGATTATCATTTTTATTTTCCGCATAATTTCCCGCCGCAATTCCCGCCACATGCGTTCCATGACCGGAGCTGTCAATCGAATTTACCAGTTCGTAAGGATTTGCCGTCATCAGCGCTTCGTTGATTTCCGCTTCATCATAGACTCTGTCCGCCATCTGATCCCATAACTTTAAAATACGCGTTGTTCCGTCCTGATTTCTGAAAGCGGAGTGCGTGTAATCAATGCCGCTATCCACAATGCCGACAATCACGCCTTTTCCGAAAAGTCCGCTGTCATTTGCGCTCTCCCCTTCAAAATTCTGCACCTGTACCTGAGGAATACAGGAAACCCTGCGCCCCTCCGTCACAGCAAATTCAAGGCGTTTCGGTTTTTCCACAAAAATAATTTCCGGCAGCGCCGCCACCTGCTCTACATATTCTGCCGGAACATTCAAAACGGCGTAACCGTTTAACAGTTCGTGAATACGGATTTCCGGAATCTGCCTTGTCTGCTCCAAACTCTGATAGCGTACAATCAAATCCCATGTATCGGTTTCTTCATCAAAACCTACGGACAAGTCCTGTGATTTTTTCAAATCCTGCGGTGAAATTTCCATTGCCAGATTTAACTGATTTTCTATTTTTTCGTTCATAAGAATATCTTTTTTATTTATTATATGGGACTGCCACAGTACAATATGAAACAGGGAGCAAAACTTTGTTTTCAAAATCTGCTCCCTGCCCGTTACGGTTAAAAATTTATAAAGTCTGTCCTCAAATTTCGGTATTTTGAAAACTTCATAAAGTCTGTCCTCAAATTCCAATATTTTGGAAAATTTATGAAATCTGTCCTCAAATTCCGATATATTTCAGCCGCCCTTTCCCATTTTCACTGACAATGTCTGCTTTCGCTCCCATGATAACCGGAAACTGCGGGCCTTTATGTCCCACATCTGCATCAAAAATCACCGGCACATTCAGGTCGGAAAGAATACTCATCACAGCCTGCTGATATTCCTGACCAATCCAGCTTTGATACATCAGGGGACGTCCGAAAACAAACCCTTTGACATGGCGGAAATATCCGAGTTCTTTCATCTGCCATAAATGCGTAATCAGCACGACGTCCTCCATGCTAAAACTCTCCAATACCCAGATAATTCCGTCATCTTTATATTTTTCAATAAAATCCGCAGTCCCGTCATAACGCGTTCCGAAAAGAAACGTAATCACGTCCAGACAGCCTCCCAAAAGCCTGCCTGAAATTTCAATCCGTTCTTCCCCGCGCCCATGAAGCCACCGTACCGGAGCGTCCGGATAATATCCCTCCAGACCTGTTTCGTACTCATGCCGCTCTGTTTCATAAAAATCATACGACTGAAGTTCCCTGATGCGGCCTTCCAAAACGCCCAGATTGTCCTGTACGGATTTCTGCCACTGCCGCATACCGAAGTCGCTGAAATTACTGCCATAAACAGCCGCAACATCGCAGGTCGTGACAATCGGATACACCAGTCCGGTATTGTCCGAATATCCCTGAAACCACTTCGGACACGCTTTTATTTTTTCAAAATCCACCGCGTCAAGCATTTCCATCAGATAATCTCCGCCTGCCGGAGAAAAAATTGCCGTCACCGCTTCCTCGTCCAAAAGCCTGTTAAACCATTCTGCCCGATTTTTTCCTGACGAACAGCACCCACGCCAGTCTGCGATAAATACATTGTCGCTCACGCGGACATGGTATCCTGCCTGTTTCAGATTTCTGACTCCGTTTTCAATGCGCTTTTTCTTTAATTCATCTGTAATGCCGTTAGATGTCCCCGTCACTGCCAGCGTGTCGCCCGCTTTAATAAATTTTGGAATAATCATATTTTTTCCTTTCCCAGTGCGCTTATGCCTGTTTGATTTCTATTCCGGTGCTGAAAGTTTAATTTCATTCCGATGCCGAAAATTTATTTTCATTCCGATACTGAAAGTTTAATGTTCCGATGTCGAAAATTTGATTTCTATTCCGATACTCAAAGTTTGATTTCGTCCTGAAGCGTGACAGAATAAATAATCATTTCGGAAACCGGAATGTCTGAAATCTGCTCCAACGCCTGCTTGTAACTTTCCAACTGAACATGATATTTTGAGACAAGTTCCGACATCTCCCGCACCCTGTCCGTCTTGTAATCTGCCAGCACATATTTTCCGTCCTCAAGAAAACACACGTCGATAATTCCCTGAATAATCATCGTGTCATCAAAGCTTCCCTGCGGCTTCTGTTCGGAAATTCCCATTAAAAATTTTCTTTCCCGAAACAGTTGCTTTTTCGCATACGCTTTTTTCATACGATAAAACAGGGACGACTGGGTAAATTTTACAATGTCCTCCGGTCTGATACAGTCTGCTTCCTGCTGCGTCATAAGCCCGCGCGATACAAAATCTGCAAGCATCTGCTCCACCGAGCCGGTTGTATATTCCTCCGTTTCCATATCGAGCAGTTCAAAAACCCTGTGATATGCCGTTCCCCGTTCTGCGCCGGTTAATTTCTGCTCCGCCGGCTCTGATTTCAATGCAAAAGACGGAACGATTTCTTTCAGGGAAATCTCAGGAGTTTCACCAAATACCGCAAATCCGTCCTGCTCCTCCTCGTATGCCATGCTTTGCTTTTTGATTTCCGTCACACTCGCTTTTGCAAACTTCGATACATACTCCTGATACGGATATTGAAAATGCAAAAGTTTCTGTAACTGCTGCTTCTTTTCTTCAGACAGAGAAATGCTCCTTAACTGCCGGAATAAACTTTCCTGCGCCAGATCATCAAAGTTCTGTTCGATTTCCTGCTCTGAAATGTCTTCTTCGTCAATCAGTTCCACTTTAAAACTGCTTTCTGTATCGTAAGCGGCGCCGGGCTGCTCTCCTTGCGGCTCAAATTTTCCCACAACGCTGTCAAACGCCTTATTTCTGCCGACGGCATGTCCAATCCATTGAAAATAGGACGGCGATTCCATCAGTTTTTCATAAGGCATGACCGGCTTCTGATCAGAGCGCCCTGCACTGAAAAGAACCGCCTGCGCCTCCATAACACTGTGCCTTGCAGTAATAAACAGTTTTTCCTCCGCCCTTGTAAGCGCTACATACAAAATACGCAATTCTTCGGCGACATATTCCCTGCGGTTATCCAGCCGGATTGCCTTTTTGTAAATCGTCTCTGCCTGCGTGCCAAGCACCGGATCAATGCAGTCTACGCCCACCTGTCCTTCATCGTTCATCACGATTTTCTCCGGAAACTCTCTCTTTTTTCTGGCGCAGTCGCAGACAAATACCACCGGAAACTGCAATCCCTTACTTTTATGAATTGTCATAATTTTGACGACATTTTCATCTTCGCCCTCAAACGACGCTTCTCCCTCGTCGCTGCTTAACTCCTTAATCCGCTGCACATACCGGACAAAGTTAAACAATCCCTTATAACTGGTCTCATCATACGCCACCGCTTTTGCTTTCAGCATTTCAATATTCCTAAGCCGCCGGCTTCCATTGACCATTGCGCGGATATAATACTCATATCCCGTCCTGTTTAATATCACCTGAATTAAATCATAGACGCTCGTATATTGCGCCATGTCACGAAACTCATAGAGCGTCCGCAAAAACTGATTGGTTTTGTCCACAAGTTTTGAATCGGTCCCGTCAATCCCATATCGGTCTACCGCCTCGAACAGACAGTTGGAAACACTCCCGCTTTTTATGATGGCAAGTTCTTCGGAGGTAAACCCGAACATCGGGCTGGTCATCGTAGCTGCAAGCGGAATATCCTGCCTTGCATTGTCAATAACATTTAAAAAATTTAAAATGGTCTGGATTTCAACCGTCTCATAAAAACCGGTTCTGTTTTCCGCATAAACCGGAATTCCATGATTTTCCAGATGCTCCTGATAGACGTCGCTCACACCTTTTGCACTCCGCAGAAGAATTGCAATATCCCCATACCGCACCGGTCTGTTTGCGCCATTTTTTGTCAGTTTCATTCCCAAAACCGGATCGGTAATTTCCAGAATTTTCTGCGCCACATACTCAGCCTCATCATCTCTGGTTTCTGCCTGAATCATCAGAAATTCACTGCGGTTGTCCTGTCCCTGCGGGACTTCCCCATAATCCGCACCAAGCACCAGCCGGTTGTCTTTTTGATAATCAATGCCGCCAAGCTCAGGGTGCATCAGATAATCAAATAAGAAATTGACGCTGTCGATAATTTCCTTCCGGCTGCGGAAATTTTTATCCAGCGTAATCCTGCACTGCTCTTTGGTCAAATCTTCGGAAAACCGGTTAAATTTATTCAGAAACAGTTTCGGCTCTGCCTGCCGGAATTTGTAAATACTCTGTTTGACATCTCCTACCATAAACATTCTCGGCGCAGCATGATCTCCGGTGAGCGCGCCCAAAATATATTCCTGAATTTCATTGCTGTCCTGATATTCGTCAATCATAATCTCCTGATATCTTTCAGAGAGATTTTTTGCCGTCATGGAAGGCGTCAGCGTTCCGTCTTCGTTTTCATCATTTAAAATACGCAGGGCAAGACGCTCCTGATCCTGAAAATCAATCACGCCCTTCTCAAGTTTTAACGCCTCAAACCGCTCCATAAAGTCAAGCGTCAGTTTTGCAATCGTTTCCACAGACTGCCGGCTGTCTGAAATATCCTGATAAATCCGGCTCAAACTCTGTGAAAATGCGTCTTTCAACATTTTTTTCTTACAGGTTTCTACGACAGATTTCTTTAAACTGCTGACTTGCTGCTTGAACTCCTTTGGACAATCATCGCTCATGCGTACCTGTATCGTCTTTTCAATCGGAGAAAGCGCATTGCGAAGCGCTTCGTAATCCTGCGTGGCCGAAGCGTTTTTTACAATCAGTCGTACTTTCTGCAGATTTTCGGCAGCCTTCTTTTCTCCATAATCTAAGAGCTTATCCTCCGCTTTTTGCAGCGAATCTGCCATGCCCTGCAAAAGTTTTCTGTAATGCGCCATATAATTTTTAAAAATGTCCGTTTCCGCCAGTTCTTCCGCAGAAGAAATGCGGTAAATGTCCACACTCTTTTGAATCCATTGCGCCGGATTATAATGCGCGCAGGCATGTTTGTACAGAGCAATCACCAGCGCTCCGATTTCGTCCTGCATTTTTGAGGAAGTATACCGCTGCGCCAGCGCCATAAAATCTTCTTCCCCCTGCTCAAAATAAGCTTCGAGCATCTGCGCAAGCACATCTTCCTGCATCATGGCGATTTCCACTTCATCGCCGATACGGTAATTCGGATCGAAATCAATCTGTTCAAAGTGGTCACGCACAACTCTGCTGCAAAAACTGTCAATCGTCGTAATCTGCGCGTTGTGAATATACGACAACTGCTTTTGCAGATTGGCATTTTCCGGCTGTTGTTCTGCCAACGCTTCCAATGCCTGACGCACCCTCTCCTTCATTTCGGCCGCCGCCGCTCTGGTAAAGGTCACGACGAGCAGTTCGTCAATGCGTACCGGATTTTTGGGATCGGTAATCATCTGAATAATACGCTCCACTAAAACCGCCGTCTTTCCGGAGCCTGCCGCCGCAGAGACCAGCAGATCCCTTCCATGCGTTTGAATGACTTTTAATTGTTGTTCTGTCCACTTCATTTCCTATTCTCCCAAAAGTTCTTCTCCATTGAGCCGCGCCCTGACCTCATCAATCGTTAAAGATGGAAGGTCGCGGTATTTTCCGCCCATTTTGCGGTCGAAGCCGCATATCGACTGAAATCTGCAATAATCGCAGGCGCCTGACACCGGATTGACCGGAATGTTCCCTTCAAAAATTTCACGCTGCATTTCGTCCGCCAAATCCGATACATGCTGCATCAGTTTTGTATAATCACCGCTGTTTAAAGCGTTAGAACGCGCGCCGATTTTATCCGCCGAGCCGGACACCGGAAGGATTACAGAACTTCCTTTCTGTGCCAGCGCCTCTTTGTCCATCGCCCGAATTACATCAGGATCGGAATTTACCAGTCCCGACATTCGGTACTTCTTATATTTCTGCTCCCAGACGACCTGCCGGACAATCTCCTCCTCGTCAAGCGTCCCGCTGCCGTCTTCTCTATATCGTTTAATTTCCTTTTCATAATCCGGTTTTTCAATCCGCGGATTGTTGATGTGAAAATAAAGTCCCGCTGCCGGAAGCACCTCGCGGTCAGGATTTTTTTTCTGCTCATAAGCGATTGCGTCTTTTAAGTAAATCATCAACTGGAGCTGCAGGCCGAAAAACGTGTCCCTGATACTGAATGTCGTATTTCCGGATTTATAGTCAATGACCTTGACGTAAAGGCGGTTTTCTTCCTCCAGCACATCGACTCTGTCCAACCGTCCATGTTCTACCTGCAGTTCATAGGCTTCGGGTTGAAATCTGCCTGCGCGGATATGAGAAATCAGGGCGTCTACCGTCACTTCGGCGGTCTGCTTTACCTGCCGCTTAATAAATTCGTTTCTGGCAGTCGAATCCAGCGCGTCGTTGTCGTAGTCTTCCACCACCTGCTCCACACAGGAATCAATAATTTTTCTGCTTTCTTCCCGGCTCAGCGTCTCCCAGTGGATCTCTTTTTTCTGTACCTCATGGAAAAATGCATCAATTGCGCCATGATAAATATTTCCAATATCGAACGCTGCCAGTTCAAAACGCTCACGCTCTTTCAATTTCAGGCCGTCCGCAAGGAAAAATTTGTAAGCGCAGCCGGCATACCGCTCCAGCTTTGTAACGCTGAGCCTGTCTTTTCTCTCATACAGTTTTTTTGCAGTTTCCTTGGAAAGCGCCGGATTTTTGCTGCGGTAAAACGCGCCGTCGGCAATCTGGCCCAAAGCATGTTTTCCCTCTTTAAAACCGGACAAATACGCGCACAATTCCAGAAATTCTCCGGTGGTCTTTCCCTGTCTGAAGTCGCGGATATTTTCTGCAATATACGCTTTGGCAGTCTGCTCACTGATAATACTCTGATAAGGCGTTTTCTTCTGTCCTTCCTCTATCACCTCCGGATTTTGAAACAGTGCTTTCAGCGTGGAAACAATATAAGACTCCCTCAGCGCGCCGCCGTCTGACGCACTTTTGCTGTAACACAGTACAAGCTGCTGCGTCGGCTTGGCAAAAAGAGAATACAGATACAATCTCTGCCGGAAAATATTTTCCCTTGCCGTAGGCGCAAGTACAATATCCTGTGTTTCCAGTTCTTCCCTGTCATGATCCGAGAGAATGCTTCCGCCGGCTTCCTCCCGCGGGATTACCCCGTCGTTTGCACCCAAAAGAAACAGGATTTTTTTCGTATCCTTCAGACGGGTTCGCTCAATATCCCCGACCATCACCGTATCCATGCCCGGAGGAACAATACCTACCTTTAAAGTTTCAAATCCGGTTACTAAAATCTGTTTATACTCTGTCAGCGAAAGCATTTCTTCGCCCATCAGTCCGGTCATCTGCTCCAACAATCCAATCAGCGCCTCGTATGTCTGCTCATATTCCTTTGCAAGACTAAACTCTTTCTTTTCCTTAAATTTCAGCGCATATTCAGCCATTTTGCGCTGGATATCCATTGAAACAATAAAAGAATACACTGCCTTTGAAAAAGTTAAAACAGTGGCGTTTTTCTGCTTTAATCCACTCCGAAGCGGCTCAAGCATCTGCCTGAGTTTTTCCCTCACACCGTTAATCCTGTTTAGTTCGTCTTCATTCATTCCCCGATAAAGTTTTTTCCATGCGGCGGCATAACTCCGAAAACCCCGCCGTCCGGAACGGAGCACATAGTTTTCAAATAAATCTTTTTCCTCGTAGTCCGCATCAAGCCACCCCAATTTCAGCAGGTGGACGACTGTCTCATAAGAAAAATCCTTTTCGACAATCTCAATAGCCGCACGAATTCCCTCAATAAACGGGTTTGCGCAAATATTTCTTTTATGGTCAATAAACACCGGTATCTGATAGCGCCCGCACTCCTGTTCAAGGTAGCGGTAATACCCTTCCATATTGCCGGTGATAATGGCAAAATCATTGTAACGGTAGGACTCTTTTGCGACCAGTTCGGCAATCTTGGAAGCCACAAATCCCGCCTCAGAAAGGGGATCGCTGAATGAATGAATTGTAACGGCATGATTTTTTAAAGGCTTTTTTCCGCCATGCCCCTGAAACAGATGGCGTTCAATATGGCAGAGACTTTCATTGTCCGCAATCCGCCTCGGATTCTGCCCTGCGCCGGCAGCAATCAAAGGTCTTGTGGAAACGCCGTTCTTTTCCGCAAGCACCGACAGTTTATGTATCGTTTCTTTGCTCAGGTAAAACAACTCCGTTTTCACATACTTGGAAAAAGACGCCTCCTCCGGCGGCAGCGTCACCGCTACAGTCACCTCTTTTCCATATTTGAGAAGCAGTTCCAAAACCTGATACTGTATCGGCGTAAATCCCGTAAATCCATCAAAATAAAACGAAGTGTTTTTTACATAATCGGATTTTGCAATGTACGGACACAAAATCGTGAGAACATCTTCTGTGGAAATCCTCCGGTTTTGGTTATACTCCTCGAACGCCCTGTATATCACCTCAATATCATTCAGCTTGTGTCTGAGCGCCGGCGATTTGGTCTGCTCTTTCATCTTTAAGAGCATCTCCCCTGTAATATGATATTGCTTGAATTCCGAAATCACGCTTTTCATTTTTTCGGCAAATCCCGGACTTTTCGCCTTTTTCCGATAAACAAGTAAATCTTTTTCACAGTCCGACAGTACCCTGCGCAGAACCAGCACTTTTCCCAAATCGTCCATAATCTGATATCCGCAAAACCCCTGCTCCTCAAAAATCCCGTAAGCAAGGCGGTTGAAACTCGTAACCTCGATATTAAAACTTCCATGGTTCGGGTGCTGCATGAGAATTTCCTTCTGCGTTTCCATCGAATACTGCTCCGGAACGACCGCCACATAATTATGTTCCGGATTTTTCATGGACTCCCGAATCATCATCTCGTGCATCTGATATGATTTTCCTGCTCCCGCCCGACCGATTATAAACTGTAATGCCATAGACTGATACCTCAAAGCTCTTTTTCACTATTTTATCCCACTCCATGTCCCAAAAATAAGACACACTATCAGTATAAGCGTTTCCGGCTTCCGGCGCAATCACGAATCTTTTTTATAAATGAACTCATACTTTGCCCTCTTTCCTAATACATTAGAATATAATAAAAAACATCTCAAGGAGCGTCTATGAATAAAAATCCGAAATTTATGGTTTTCCATCTCAGAGAACTTTTATATACAGCCGTATTTATTCTGCTTGGTATCATTCTCATAGTTTCACTGATTTTGATGTTTCATGGAAAATCGGACAAAGAAAAAGAGACGTCCACTCCGGACGGAACCTACCGTCCCGGCGTGTACACCTCCTCAATTACATTAAACGGAAATCCGATGGATATTAAAGTCACCCTCGATTCCAACCATATCAATTCGATTACAATGGAAAACGTCAGCGATGCCATCACTACCATGTATCCTCTTGTCCAGCCCGCTTTTGAAGATATCGCAGAACAGATTGTAAAAACGCAGTCCTTAAACAATATCGAGTTTTCCGAAGACCATCAATATACATATACGCTTTTGTACGATGAAATCTGCAACATCATTGACTCCGCTGCAAATTAAATTGAAGTTTTAAACAGGGGAAGTTTTTCGGTTTCCACAGGGAATGTCCCGACATTTCCGATATTGCTTTAATCGGAAACTTCCTCTAATTCCAACAGCCACTCCCTGACGCAGGCGTCGCTCGGCATACGCAGATCCCCTCTCGGAGACACCGCCACAGAGCCGACCTTCGGGCCGTCCGGCAGACAGCTTCGCTTGAACTGCTGCGCAAAAAATCTGCGGTAAAAAACTTTCTGCCAGCGCAGAATGGTTTTCCTGTCGTATTGATTTTGAAATGCGTGCTCCGCCAGAAACAGAATTTTTTTCGGCGCATATCCAAATCTTAACACATAATATAAAAAGAAATCGTGCAGTTCATACGGGCCAACCAAATCTTCTGTTTTCTGGGAAATTTTTCCGTTTTCCGGCGGCAGAAGCTCAGGACTGACCGGCGTGTCGAGCACGTCCTCTAAAATCTTTGTCAGACTCTCCTCTTTACATGTGTCCGCAAAATAGCGCACCAGATGTCTTACCAGTGTTTTCGGCACACCTGCATTCACGCCGTACATGGACATATGATCCCCGTTGTAAGTCGCCCAGCCAAGCGCCAGCTCCGACATATCTCCGGTACCGACCACCAGACAGTCATACTCATTGGCAAAATCCATCAGCAGATAAGTCCTCTGCCTTGCCTGCGCGTTTTCATAGGTAATATCGTGAACATTCATATCATGACCAATCTGATTTAGATGAAGCGTCGTCGCTTCCGCAATATTGACTTCCTTAAAATCACAGCCCAGAACTTCAATCAGCTTCACCGCATTGGAATAAGTTCTGTCCGTCGTGCCATATCCCGGCATCGTCACCGCCAAAATGCCTTTCCGGTCTAATCCGAGCAGATCAAAAGCGCGGACTGTAACCAGCAGCGCGAGCGTGGAATCCAGCCCTCCTGAAATGCCCACAACCGCTCTTTTGCTATGCGTATGCTCCAACCGTTTTTTCAGTCCGATGGACTGAATATTTAATATCTCCTCGCACCGTTTATTCCTTTCGTCAGCGCAAGACGGCACAAATGGCGCTCTGTCAATCACACGCCCGATATCACTTGCAACCGGTTCCATCTCAATTTCTTCAATCTGATACCCGCTCCGGTTTTCCGCCTCATAAGTCGTCATTTTCTTTCTCTCTGCCAAAAGCCTGTCCAAATCGATATCCGCAATAACAGTTTCATTTTGAAACCGCTTTGCCTCAGCGAGAAGATTGCCGTTTTCCGCAATCAGGTTATGACCTGCAAAAACAAGGTCGGTCGTGGATTCCCCTTCTCCTGCGTCGGCATAAATATAACCGCAGATTGTCTTCGCAGACTGCGCGGATACAAGCATACGCCGGTAAATATCTTTTCCGGTCGTCTCATCGCTTGCCGACAGATTTGCGATAATCGTCGCGCCGTTTGCCGTATGCGTTGTGCTTGGGGGATTTGGCACCCACAAATCTTCACAGATTTCCACACCCAGTGTAAATCCGTTAAAACGCTCAAAACGGAATAGTAATTTGTCAGAAACCGGCACATAGATTTCATCTCCGTCTTCATCTGTTCCGAGCACAACCTCACCGTCCAGATTTTTTCCGGAGGTAAAATGCCTCAGTTCATAAAACTCCGAATAATTTGGAAGATGGGTTTTTGGAACAAGACCGCGCACCTCACCGTCATAAATGACCGCCGCCATATTATAAAGTTTTTCTTCAAACACATATGGAAGCCCGACAAGTACCGTAATCTCTTTTCCTGCGCAGAATCCTGCAATTTCCGTCAACTGCTTTTTCGCGTTATCAAGCAGCGTCGTCTGCCAGAATAAGTCGCTGCACGTATAGCCGGTAATACATAATTCCGGAAAAACAGCCAGCTGCACTTTCTGCCCGTAAACCTCATCAATTTTTTTACAAATCTGTTCCGCATTATAGGCGCAGTCGCCTACCTGAATTTTCGGCGTAACCGCCGCCACCTTTAAAAATCCGTTATTCATTCATCAAAACATACATCTGCGCTTTTGTTACCGCCAGCGCATTTCATGTATTTCCTTTCTCCTGATATCTTTCTTACCCGTTAATATATATTGTCTTAGATTTGTTTATTATAACATCAGAAAAAAATACGGTCAATGCGGCGTGCCGAAACAGCGTATCCGGTTTGTCAAAAACAGTGTATCCGGTTCGGGAATGAACCCGACTGAATTTCTGATGATTCATTCCGAACCCGGAACTATCACTCTATGCAGAAACAATAAACGTATTATATCCGACCAGCCTGAGCGTCTGCTCCATCGCAACTGCATTGTCCATAGATTCAAAATCGCCGACCTGAACCTTGTATAATCCGTCCTCATAAACAATCGTCGCCTGAAAGCCCTGACTTCTCAATTCATAAACGAGGTTGATTGCCAGATTCCGGTTTCTGAAAGCGCCGACCTGAATACGGTAAGTACTTGGCTTATTTTCCGCATAAATTCCATTATCGGCAAGCGTATCTATAATCGCGTCTGCAATCGCCTGCGCAATCGCATCATTTTCATTATCAAACAGCCGGTTGTCTTCCTCCGAATTTATAAATCCGACTTCGACCAGTACAGACGGCATTTTGGTTCGTTTCAGCACGACAAGATTCGGCCGCTCCACGACGCCTCTGTCCTGAAAGCCGACCGCAACAAGATTTTCGTTAATATTTCTCGCCAGTTCCGCCTTAAAACCGCTGTCATTGTAAACCAACGTCTGCACGCCGTCATAAGTGTTTGCAGTCGGCGACGAATTACGGTGGATTGATACAAAAAGGTCTGCCCCCGCTTCATTTCCCTTTGTCGCTTTCTCAAAAGGCGTATCATATACGTCTGTCGTACGCGTGTACTCTACGGTAAATCCTGCGTTGCTCAAAAGTTCCCCGATTTTCATTGTAAGCGCCAATGTATCGTCTTTCTCCTGTCTTCCCATATACACCGCGCCGGGATCGCTTCCTCCATGCCCGGCATCTAACACAATTTTGTATGCCATAACAAATTCCTAACTGTTTTCTCAAAATATTATATGCAGCAGGTTTGTAAAGCGTGTGTTTAAACGCAAAGAAAACCCCCGAACAAACGGCTGCTCATTCAGGGGCTTTCCTCCAATGTCCAATGTAATCTACTCTTTCATATCGGATTCGATTTCGTCCATTTTTGTTTCTGCATCGTCAACAATGTCTCCTACGACACCGTCGTTTTTGTCATCATCTTTATCCTTCTTTGTTTCCTCTATTGTCGTTTCAACAATCTCTCTGTCTGAGGTAACCTCATCAAGCACATCATCATTGTTTGTAATTGTTTCCATTGTTGTCTCCACTGATGTACCTTCATCTGCATTTTCATCATTGCCGCACGCCATCAGTCCGACTGCTGCAACTGCTAAGGTAAATGTTAAGATAATAGTTTTGAATGTTTTCATTTATAATCCTCCAAATTATTTTCTTGATACGATTATATTTTTTGTATTTTTTCAAAAATTATTCATTTGAATAAAAAAAAGACGAACCTGTCTTTTTTTAACAGATTCGTCTTTTTTTCTTTTTATTTCTATCCAATGACGTCCGCCATATTATAAAGTCCGGCAGGCTTTCCTTTCAGGAATTTTGCCGCGTCGATTGCTCCCTTTGCAAAAACGGCTTTTGAATAAGCGCGGTGCTTAATTTCAATCACCTCGTCCGTTCCTGCAAAAATTACGTCATGGTCTCCGACAATCGTTCCGCCGCGAACCGCTGAAATGCCGATTTCCTTTTGTGTTCTTTTTTCCCTGACAGTGCTTCTGTCATAGATATAGTCGTATTCATTGTTTAATACCTGATTGATACAGTCCGCCAGCGCCAATGCCGTTCCGCTTGGAGCGTCGACTTTCTGATTGTGATGTTTTTCGACAATTTCAATATCAAAACCGCGACTTGCCAGAATTTCTGTCGCCATCTGAAGAAGCTTCATCAACGTATTGATTCCAAGCGACATATTCGCAGATTTTAATACCGCCACATGTTTTCCGGTCTCCTGCACTTTTGCAAGTTGTTCCGCAGAAAGTCCGGTGGTACAGAGCACTACCGGCGTCTGCGTCTGCCCCGCATAATCGAGCAGATCGTCAATCGCAGATGTCGCCGAAAAATCAATAATTGCATCGGCTTTTACATTGCAGTCCCAAATGGAAGTAAAAACCGGATACGCATTTTCCACACCGGTATAGGCGTCCACTCCTGCCACAATCTGTATTTCTGAATCTTTACTGATCAGGTCTGTAATTACTCTCCCCATATGTCCATTACAGCCATGCATTATTACATTAACCATTTCCGCCTCCGTAATTCTTATTTTATAAAATGCCATATTCCTTCATGGCTTTTTCTAATCTGACCTTTCCTGCCTCCGTCATCTCTGTCAGCGGTGCTCTCACAATGCCCGCGTCATATCCGAGCATATTCATTGCCGCCTTTACCGGAATCGGATTGACTTCGCAAAACAGCGCTGCGCACAAATCAATCGCATCGAGCTGCAGCTTCAACGCAGTCTGTGTGTCGCCGTTCAGATAAGCGGCCACCATATCATGCACCTGCTTCGGCGCAACGTTCGACCATACGGAAATCACACCTTTTCCACCTAAAGAAAGCAGTGGTAATACCTGATCGTCATTTCCTGAATAGATATCAAGGCACCCGTCTGCAAGCGCCGCCAGTTTTGCAACCTGACTGATATTTCCGGAAGCCTCTTTAATTGCGACAACATTTTTTACTTCCTTTGCAATCTTCACTGCCGTTTCCGGAAGAATATTCGTGCCCGTTCTGGACGGCACATTGTACATGATGATTGGAATGTTTACCGCATCGGAAATTGCTTTGTAGTATTCATATAAGCCTCCCTGCGTCGCTTTATTGTAATACGGCGTTACGCAGAGCAGTCCGTCTGCGCCGAGTTCCTCCGCTTTCTTGGAAAGATTAACTGCCTCTTTGGTACAATTAGAGCCTGTGCCGGCAATCACCGGAATTCTCCCCGCTACTTTATCGACACAATACTGAATCGTCGCCAAATGCTCCTCATCAGTCATCGTGGAAGATTCCCCTGTCGTCCCGCACACAATAATCGCATCAGTACCCGCAGTAATCTGGTCTTCAATAATTTTTCCGAACGCCTCAAAATTAACACTTCCGTCCTCTTTAAACGGCGTAATAACCGCTACGCCCGCACCTGTAAAAATAGCCATTTTAAACCTCCTAAAAATATGTATTTTTATTAAACATTAGTATTCTGCTCATTTGCATCGTCTTCTTTATAAAAATTTTGGTTTCAATAAAAAAGAAAGGGAACTTATAACAAGCTCCCTACAAGTATCCATGCTTATAAGTAGCTCTCCATCTGATGATGACAGTCATATGATTATTTACCATATGCCCAGGAAAAGATTTCCCGAAAATCTTTCCTTCGGCGCTATATCCTTTCTAATATAATCCTCTGTCCTCGGCGACATCATATATTATACTCATATAACAGCGCAACCTCTACTATTGTTTAACTATATTTATAATAACATTCCATGTATCATGTGTCAACCGTTTCGTGGATACTATATGATATGCGCAAACTCTATGAAAGTACGTCTTCTATCGGATTTTCTTTCGGCGTTTTATAAATTTTTTCCCCATATCCTTCCGGCATTCCGACCTTCTGATACAGAGCTCCTAAATCCGTAATTTCCCCGGTATAATGATTAAACATCGAAGAAGCACTGTTCCTCCGGTCTGTGGTCTGGAAAGAAAACCATGCGTACCGCTCTACATAGTCTAATTGATCCAATCTTTGAATGACTTTTTTCATATAATTCTGCACGACTTTTTCCGCTTTTTTATCAACGCTCGGCACGCCGCTGATGGCAAACTCCGTAATCCAGATTGGTTTATGATACCTCTCATACGCATCTTCAATCAGTTCAATAAACGCATCGACGCCCTCGTCGGCATACCAGTTCCAATAATGATGAATTGCAATAAAGTCAAGATCATATCCTGCCTGCTCCATTTCTTTCATATATGGCTGAAACCAGTCTTTCGACCACTTCGGAAGCTGCGCGGTAGCCGGAGAGCCAATCTTTAAATTTCCCCGATTTTCAAAGACGGTTTTCATTCCCTCCATCACCTGTTCCACCGACAAATCCGACTGATCACTCCGGTCAGGTTCATTGTATGTCAACAGATATTTGTACTGATAGGCATTAAACAACTGCATATTTCTCTCATCAAAAGAACCAATCGTCCAAAGCATCGGCACATACTCCAAATCCTGAAACGAGGTATATTTAAACGGTTCCATTGCCCAGTTATAATACCATGAAACGCCCCATTTTTTTGCGTTGAGTTCCATTGCCATATCCTTGTTCGTGCAAAAACCTTTTTTATTGACAAAAAAGGTGACAATATCAGAATTTAAAATAGCTCCATATTTCATGTCGGCTTCCACATAAACCTCATGGGAGGTGACCTCGGTGCTGTAATATTCATAAGTTGTGGTTTCTCCGTCTACCTCTGTTTCAAATGCCCCGTCAATATAGATTTTATAACCGGAAACATCTCCAAGAAAGTCAGCACTATTCCAACTGATTGTAATGGAACCTGCCGCCTGCAGAGAACCGGCTGCGGGCGTAAGAATTGCACTATTCTCCCACTCTTTCCTATGTCCGCCTATGTTCTCTTGCTGCTCTTTAATATTTTTTTGTTCCGTCTGCCGTTTCTGCTCCTGAAGCACTTTCTTTTGATGATTTCTAAATAGAACGCCGCCGGACACTCCGGCGAAAATCAACAGTACAACAAGAATCAGGATTCCTGCCTTTTTCTTCATTCACTACTCCAATCTCAAGTCTCAAAAGGCTGCAGAATAATCTACAGCCTCCTGATTTACTATTTTTTAATTTTCACTTTTTTCACTTTACTCCATTTTCCCCAAACCTTTTTATTTCCATTTTTCTTATAAGCTCTCACTTTAAAGAAATAGGTCGCTTTTTTATCCAACCGCTTGATAGTCAGCGTTCTCTTTTTAATGGTTTTCTGTTCGTAACCCTGAAATTTTCTGTTGTCGCACCAGCGAACCTGATATCCTGCCACTCCCGCAATTTTCTTAATTGTGATTTTGGCTTTTCTCGTTTTCAGATTTTTCAGAGATTTAATCGCTGCTCTTTTTACGGTAACCGTATTGCCTGTGCCATTCGTACCGTTCGGATTCTGATTTGGCCCCTGAATGGCGCTGGTCTGTGTGGCTCCCGGATTCACTGCGCTTCCCTGCGCTGCCGTTTCAACAGGATTTCCATAATCAACATATGTACGGCCTAATTCCGTTAAATTTCCTGTGGAATTTGTCCACAATGCGGAAGCACCGTTATTTCCGTCTGTCGTATTAAATGAAAACCATGAAAATCTCTCTACATAATCTCTCTGATTTAATCCGTCAATGGCTGTCTGAAGAAATTCTTTAACGGATTGTCTTGCAGAAGCATTATTATATCCCCAGCCGCTCACTGCAAATTCTGTAACCCAAATCGGCTTATGATACATCTGATAAGTCGCATCAACAACCTCTTTCAAGAAAGTATTTGCTCCTGCCTTTCCGCCATATTGTCCATAATAGCAATGCAATGGGATAAAATCTATCGTATTATGATCCACACCGTCCATAAACGTTTTAAACCATGTGCCGTTGTCCCATGCCGGACATAGCGCCGGTGCAGGCGAACCAACATGTCTGCCGACGCCTTTAAAGAGCCCCCAGTTTGCAATTGCCGTATTCACTTTGATATTACTGCCTCCTACATCTCCTCCCATATCAGGCTCATTATATCCTAATACATATTGATAATTTTTTGCCCGTACAGCCGAAATTGAGCTATTATTCTGAGTTCCCCAAATCATCGGAACAAATTCAATTTGATTATATCGGGTATAGGAAAATGGCGTTGTGCCCCAAGTATAATACCAGCCCATGTTCATGCTGACCGGATCAAGATATTTTCCCATCTGATCATTGACAGCAAGCCCTTTTTTCGTGATACCAAATTGTCTGGTCGCTGTATAAGCGCTTGCACCATTTGTATAATCAGCTTTTACCCAGACATTATGGTATTTTACCTCTGTCGTATAGTAGGTATAGGTTTGCCCGGTCGTAGAACCTGCCAACTTACCGTCTACATAAACGCTATAATTTTTTACGGTTCCCCCTGAAGCCGCGCTAGTCCACTGAATATCAATGTATCCTGCCGCTTTCATCTCTGAGGCCACCGGAGAAGTAATCGCAAATATATCCTGCGCTTTTACCTCCCTGCTGTAACCGATCTGAACTCCTGATACCAATGAAACTACCAGTATCAGCGCAATAATTCTTTTTAATCTTTTCATTTTCTCTCCTTAAAGACCGGAAGCGTTGTGCTTCCGGTCGCCGCCATACTTACTTATTCATTAGAACTGTTGAAAAAGTTATGCTTTCACAGACACTTTTCTCTTACTGCTCCATTTATAGTAGACTTTTTGACCTAAAATTGTCTTATAAGCGCGCGCTCTGACATAATAAGTAAATTTTCTCTTTTTCTTCTTTTTAATTTTTTTAAGTTTTTTCTTCTGCTTCTTTGTAAACTTTATTTTAATTTTTGAAGCAGCCTTTTTATAAGTTTTCTTTTTTGCACCCTTCATGCTCTTTTTAGTGCCGTACTGAATTTGATATCCGGTTGCCCTTTTCACCGGATTGATGGAAAACTTAATTGCTTTTTTCTTTCCAACACAGTCATAGAGCATTGTAGGCATTTTGGAAACGCAGCCTGCAACAGAAGTATTTGCAGACGTGGCAGAACTTACGCCATAACTCTTGGCATTATATCCTGCCGGATTTCCAATCTGCGCATAAATCTTTCCGATATTGGATAACGCACCGGTACTGTAATTAAAGAGCGCTGAAGAACTTGCTTCCGGAGAATTGATATCCGGACAGAACCATGAGTAGCGTTCTACATAACTTCTTTCGTTCAGACCTTTGCAGACAATCTTCAAAAATTCTTCTGCCTTTTTCGCATCTGCTGAATTGATATCGAATCTCCATAAAGCAAATTCCGTAACCCAAATCGGCTTTCTGTATTTGCTGTAAGTTTCATCAATGAGCATCAGAAATTCATATGCTGTTTCCGCATTATAGTACTCATAATACCGATGAACGGCAACAAATGAGGTGTTGTTTTTATCTGATGCGGACAGCGTATTCCAATAAGTATCCCACCAACTGGACTCTACCAGAGGACTCGCCGTAGAAATGGCCGGAGAACCCAACCGCAGACTGCCTTTCAGCGGTACAAAGTAATTTGTCCATCTGGAAGCCGCCGTAGACGCCTGAATATTGGACTCATTTTTTAAATCCGGTTCATTAAATCCTAACAGGTACTTATATCCCTGCGCGTTTACCTGTTTAAATATCGTCTCGTAATCTTTTGTCGGTTCCCCATAAATCATTGGAACGAACTCTAAATTATAAAATTTATTATTCTTATAACCGGACTCTTTAAAAGACTGTGTTCCCCAGTTATAATACCAGCCCAGATTCAAATCTGCCGGATCGACTGCGGCACCCATGTCCCTTGTATTGACACAGATTCCTTTTTTCGTAACATAAAAAGTTCTGGTCGCGGTCTGTACCGTAGCGCCGCTTTTTAATTTTGCAACGATATATGTGTTATGCGCGCTCACTGCAGTCGTATACATCTCCGCAGACATCGTTGCAGAAGAATTTGCATTAACCGTTGTCAATACGGAACCGTCTACATAAACTGTATAAGACGCTGCATTTTCCAAGTCATTGTTCCATTTAATATCAATATAACCTGCACCAATCAATTTTCCCTGTTCCGGCGCAATAATTGCAGAATTTTTCCATGCATTCGCATCTGCCGCATCAACTTCCGCCGGTGTTGCTACAAATGCTCCGCTAAAGAGCATAACGACTGCCAATAAAATTGAAGTAATTTTTTTCATGGTCTTTTTTCACCTCCACTGATTTTAAGTCTATCTTGAAAAAGGGCAGAATGACTTATATGAAACTCCATATAACCCTTCCACCCTTTCATTTGCTTCAAGATTTGTTATCTTACTACTGTCTTTTTCTTCTTAGACCATTTTCCAAAAACTTTGTTTCCTAAATCGTCTTTGTTATATCCTCTAACCTGAATATATACAAATTTTCCTGACTTCAGACCTTTCTTAATGGTATAAGTCTTTTTCGTCGTTGTCTTTGTTTTTGCTTTTTTCATGTTTTTCTTCAAAGAATACTTAATCTGATAACCAACAGCATTCTTCGTCTTTTTGATTGTCAGTTTTATTTTCTTCTTTGATTTATTGTTTGCTTTAGAAATCTTTGGCTTTGCCGGCTTCTTTGTCTTTGCATAATGTGCGGTTAATGTCATATTGCTGTTTACAGGGCCAACGGAAGTCGTATATTTTTTACCGTTGAATGTGTAATAGTCAATATTATAACCTTTTTTACCGAGCTGAGATGCAAGCGGCGCTGCAATGGAAGAACCGCCATTTACATAAGAGGTAACGTTCTTTCCGTTTCCTGTGAAAGTTACTGAATACTGGTCTCCTGCGGTAATCTTAAAATTAGATACCGTAACATTACCTTTCATGGCAAGTTCATCAGGATAAGATACCAATCTTGCGCCTAACGCAAACATTACGCCTAAAGACTCGCTTCCGTAAGTAGCAGGAATCGTGATTGTGGCTGTAACGTTCTTTCCTGCAGTCTCTCTGGAATCAAGTTCGATAATTCCTGAAGTGTTTGCGCCGGAAATTACATCAAAATCTACTGCCGGGCCACCCTGTGAAACCGGATCATAAGCTTTAAATCCGATGTGCTTGATGTATGTCTTTTCTGTTATTTCTTTTCCTGTCTCATCTTTTTTCGGATTTCCACTTTCGTCTTTTACCGTAACACTGCCCTCTAAAGTACTCTTAATGTTAAAAGAAATCGTATATTTACGAAGTTTTTCAACCGGCATATTTCCTGTCTGAATCGTCATGCCCCATGGATTATCTCCAATCAAATCACCGGTATACGGATTATACTCTCCGTCCCAGCCGGAGTTCTTTACATAATAAACAAATCCTGAAGAAACAGGTTTTGCCGTAAAATAACCCTCCGTAAAACTTTGATAACTCTCTGCATCTTCTTTTCCTTCTGCCTGCGCCTTTGCAATCTCATCTAACAGGGATTTTTCCCAATCAGTAACCGGCAGACCATGAAGGTCGTCACGAACAGAAAAACTTGTCCATGAAGTAGAAGCTGCTATGTTTGCGCCATTTGCAGCATGCGTAGCGGCAAATGCCACACCGGTAGAGCCAATCACCATTGAAAGTGATAATGCTGCAGCCGTTATCTTTTTAATGAAATTCTTTCTCACTATTAACTCCTCCTGACTTTCGTCTAAACTTTTTGTAAACAGTACCCAATGCGCGGGCATTGGGTACTGAAAATCACATCTTTAAATGTAAATTACTTTTTAATTTTAACTTTTACAGTCTTGCTCCATGCGCCGGCTTTATATCCGTTTGCGGCTTTTGCACGAACTCTAATCTTGTATGTTTTGCCTTTCTTAAGACCTTTCTTTACAACATACTTATTTTTCTTTGATGTATAAGTCTTTTTGCCAACCTTAACCTGATACTGTTTAGCCTTAGCAACTTTCTTCCATGTTACGGTTACTTTGCCCTTCTTATTGTTTTTCGCTTTAACCTTTTTAACCTGACCAAGTTTCTTTGGAGTTGTGTTGTTCTGTGATCCACCTACCTGATTGTTCTGATTATTCTGTGAACCGCCTACCTGATTGTTCTGATTATTCTGATTATTCTGATTATTCTGTGGTGCTGTTGTTGTTTCAACATATGGGGGTTCAACCGGTACATATGTAGGATCCACGTCTTTGTCAATCACCTTAAAGTCACTAATTGTCACTTCACCGCTCCAACCGGTCTCATTGGCGTAACCCGGAATATAATCAGCAATCAAATTTCCTGCATAATCAGCAGCTCCATCAAATGCTCCCATCATTAAATCAACATTCAGTTCTTTCGCTTCTACCCAGTTGGTGAATGTATAAGAATATTCCTGCTCCTGAATGCCAATCTTAATAATAGCATTATCTCCTGCAGGCGGATTGTTTTCACCGTAAGGTGCGGTACCTTCAACATCACAACCGATTGCTACATATGCATATTTATTTTTATCAGCTTTTGCTTTAAAAGAAATCGTATATACATGTCCCGGAGTTGCAGGTATTCCATGAAGATTTGCCTGAATAGACCATGGGTTAATCTGCAGAGGATCAGTACCCCATGTGGCGTCCCAACCTGTATTCTCTATGTTCATAACAAATCCATCAGATTGCTGCTGTGCAGACTTTGCCTCGTTAATGCTGGCCTCACCATACTTCTGCCAGCCGGTAAGCGTTTCATTTGTTCCGTTCATAACAACGGTGCCAATATAACCTTCGTTTCCGCCTTCGGAAGGGCTATATTGTCCTCCCTGACTAAAAGACCAATTTGGAAGATTTACTTCCACTTCTGCAGCGTTTACATTTTTTGTAACCTGTACGCCTACTAAAAAGGTTGCAGCCACAGTTACAGCCGTAATGCATGCAAATACTTTGTTGAAAATTTTTCTCATTTTCCTTTCCTCCTAATAATTCTTTCATCACTTGAAAACACTCATTTTCAGTTACATTCATTGTAGCATAAACATCTTTATATTACAATGAAAAAATTGTTTTTTTTAACAAAAATAATTCCTTTTTCCCCGTAATTATATTGATATTGTACATCTCTCCAACTGCTTCGTATTTTCTTTTTATATACTTTTCACTTTTATTTCAAAATTATTGAAATATTTTTATCTATTTTTTTACCTTTATTCCTTTTATTTTCGACCATTCTCCATATCCTGAAGAATTGTAAGCCCTGACTCTAAAGAAATATTTTTTATTCTTTTTCAGTTTTGCAATTTTTATCGCCAGTTTTTTTGTTGTCTTTGTCCGAACCTTCTTTTTAAATTTTTTGTCCATTGCAAACTGAATCTGATACTTTTTCGCCCCTGCTGATTTCTTCCACGCAAGTTTAACGGACTTTTTCTTCACATTTTTTACAGATTTTAAAATAACCTTCTTCGGTTTTTGTACCGTTCCGCCACCAGTCTTTTCATCTGGTTTTGAAGTTGTCCCCTGATTAACAGTCGTTGCGGGCTTGTTTTCCATCGTGCTTTCCGGCGCCGTACTTTCAGGCGTTGTTTCGGGCGGAATATATACAAACATTTCATCATCAGAAATTGTTTCTGCAGCATACCCTTCCGGATTTCCAATGGAAGAATACAGTCTGCCTAATTCCGTATACAGCCCCGTAGCATATTCAAACATTGACGTTGCGCCTGAACCGTTATAAATATCAATATCATTGGTACTGTCTACATCATAGGAGAACCAACAATATCTCTCCACTCTCGGATCAGCGTCGAGATTTGTTACAATTCCCTGTACAAATTCAGCCATTTTTTGCCGATTTTCCGGAATTTCATAACTGAAATCACTGGTAGTCCCTTTTACTCCGAATAGAGATAATTCAGTAACCCAAATCGGTTTATGATATGTCTCCCACAGCGTATCAATCGCGTCAAGCAATCCCTGCAGATTGATGACATTTCTATAATAGTGCAGGCAGACGGAATCAACTTCTTCTTCCACTCCGGCAACCCATGTCTTACTATCTTCTCCTAACTGATAAGACGGGTCACCATACTCCTGATAAGCACCCCATGTTCCATCAGGTTTGAGACACTTGTAATCGCCTCTCATAAATGATTTCAGCCATGAGGAATCTCCTCCCGGCGCAGCAGGTGCAGGAGATACTTTTCTCACGTGTAACGGAGAGATATACTGCTTCCATGTATCAATTCCATCAAAAAACTGCATATTTGCCTGCGTCTTAATATCCGGCTCGTTAAAGCCCAAAAAGTAATTTTCATTACTTGTAAAAGCTTCCATGGATTCTTTATTATCATCTCCGCCGCCCCACATCATAGGAACATGTGAAACACCTGCGTCAATGCTATTATTAAACGGATCTATTGCCCAATTATAATACCATGAGCAATTCAATTTGCTTAATGAGATTTTATCGCTCATGTCTCCGCCTAATGCCATACCTTTTTTGGAAACATAAAATGTACGGGTGTCTGAAATCACTTCCTCAGCATCTTTACTTGCCTTGACAGTGATTTCATGCCTGCTCACTGACGTCGTATAGACTTCTGTCTTTCCTTCATCTGCTGCGGTGAAAGTCTTTACAGTCGCCTGATCAGTGACTTCCTCACCCACTTCTTTCTTTACAATATCATCACCTATCCAATACATCGGCTCACCATCAAGATAAACGGTGTATGTATAGCCCTCCATAGAGTTATCAAACTCGACATCAATATAGCCTGCTCCTACCAGCGCGCCCTCTTCAGGAAGCGTCACTGCATTTGCTTTCCATTCTTCGGCTTCCGTAGCCGCTTCAGCGCTTTGCGTGTAAGTCATGCCACTGACCGCAAGTGCAGCTGCAAGCATAATCGAAGCTGCTTTCTTCATCACTTTTTTCATCTTTGCTCTCCTTCTTTTCTCTCTTTTCTCGTCAAAAGAGTTTTTACGATAAAATAATCTTAACACAAAAAGCCAATCTTCTCAATAAAAATGTCATTTTAGAAAAGTTTTAAAATCGTGAAAAAAAGCGTTTCCAAAAGTTTCCGTCTTTTGGAACGCCCTCTCATTTTTTAATATATAATACCGTTTTTATCTCCGCAGTAAGTTATCACTACTTTTTTCTCAATAGAATCAACTGTTCATCTTGAGCTATTGCATTATAATATTGATAAATCAAATCATTTTCTTTATTTTCACTTGATGTACCAATTAAAATATATTCTGCCTTCTGTTGAGAAATACAATCTTCAAATTCATTTTCCAGTTTTTCATTAAAACTACATATCCAATCCTGCATTGTAAACAATCTGCACGCTGGATTTAAATCGGTTTCAACATAAATTGATGCTTCTAAATTATATGCAAGTACACTGTCAGATTTGATATATTTTTTAAGCACTTCCGCACTTTGAACTTTTTTTGAAAAACTATCATCATTATATATTTGAACACATTCATGTATCACCAGCAAATTCTTTGCTGGAATAAACAATAATAAAAATCCTGATAAATATAATAGGATATATTTCATTTTCGCCTGTATTTTAAATTCTTTCCAAAGAATCGTCAATGCAAGTGCTAAAACCGGAAGCCAGATTATGAGATAATGTGGATAAGGCCTGCTAGTATACCATAAAATCAGTCCACAAACTGAAGAAAATACAATGCTATAATAAACATATCGATTTTCTTTACGATATATCAACCCAAAAATTCCTATCCCTATAACAGCAAATAGCGGTAGGGAGTACCCTAACTGTTTTACGTGTTCTACCAGTTCCAGTCCATCATTGCTTGTTGAACTAGCATAAATAAAGTTATGAATAAACGTTGCATAAATCATATCACTAAATGTATTATGTAATATAAAATATACGATAAATGGTACTGCTAATGCGACGCCCCCCCCTATAAAAAATAAAGCATTTTTAAAAATTTCCCTATATTTTTTATCTTTTGCAAGTGCAATAATTCCAATCAGTACAAAACAGCAAATGGGCAAAGCATTAGTAATACGAATTAACACGCAAAACATAAATGATATACCATAAAAAAAGGAGTTCCACACACTATGTTTTATGCTATTGTCTGCTTCCCATTTTATCAAATAACGAATAATAAAATACAGACTCCATGTAATAAAGATATTACAATACTCTTCAGTAAAATTTCCGCCATCATAAAACGTATTTAAGATAAACAAGCTCAGAAGTGTTATAAAAAAAGATTTTTTTAACGGTAGAAAAAGAGTTGAAATTTTAAATATACCAAATAATGTAATAACTAGGCTAATCCACTGGATTATTAAAACACCACACTTTCCGTCAATAACAATATTTCCCACCATCTCAATAAAAAAAATAAGAGGGCCTTTATGGTCAAAAAAATCCAAATAAGGGATATTACCATCTTTCCAAAATTTTCCCATGGCAACATAATTTGCAGAATCACTAATCAAGCAATTATATAACGGAGACGTCGTGTACGAAAAAAGTATTAAAAAAAGCAATGTCACAATACTTAAAGTTGATAAAAGCAATAATGTTCTTTTCATATTTTTAGCCCTTCTATTTATCCAATATATCAAAATGACTTATATCCTACCTATTCTTTTCATAACTACCGCATTCATTATAACGAAAGTCATTTACATTATCAAGCCAATCACCCAACTCGGCCTGTTTACCGCTTTAAAGAAACTCCTGTAATGCCTGTACTTTTTCAACATCAATCTGATATTTTTGCGCAATCTGTTCCACAGGATTTCCACTTTTTAAATCCCGAATAATAGCAATGCTGTTTTCGTAACCGGCACTTAATCCTTTTGCTTCCCCTTCTGCGAGTCCTTCTTCACGACCTTCTTCACGACCTTCTTGCTTTCCTGCCTGAAACTGCTCCTTCAGCGCCATTTCCAGTGTCATATACTCTCGCCTCCATTCCCTGCTTTCCTTAATCCGTTCATATTCTTCCCTGATTGTAGCAGAAAACTTATCGTTTGGGAATAGTCCTTCTATACATTGAAAAAACACAAAATGAAATTTTAATGCTTAAAAAAACTCCTGTAATGCCTGTACCTTTTCGACATCAATCTGATATTTTTGCGCAATCTGTTCCACAGACTTTCCATTCTTTAAATCCCGAATAATAGCAATACTGTTTTCATAGCCGGCATTGAAGCCTTCTTTACGACCTTCTTCACGTCCCTCTGCGAGTCCTTTCTTATGACCTTTTGCTTCCCCTTCTGCGAGTCCTTCTTCACGACCTTTTTCGAGGCCTTTTGCTTCCCCTGCCTGAAACTGTTCTTTCAGCGCCATTTCCAGTGTCATATATTCTCGCCTCCATTCCCTGCTTTCCTTAATCCGTTCATATTCTTCCCTGATTGTAGCAGAAAATTCGTCATCTGGGAATAGTCCGTTTACACATTTTAGAAAAGTTTTCAGTTCTTCGCTGACATTCCCCTCAGTTCCTTTTGTGTTTAAAACAATCATCGTTGTCCGGTCTCCGTATTCGAGCCCGTCGATTTCCTCGCACCGGTATGTAAACGTGTACCGGTACTGGTTCTTTCCGTACAGGTCATAGGTGCAGATGAAAATAATATAGCTTCTGCACAGTTTCTCATAATCCTGTCCCTTTTCCAGTAAATCCAAGTTGAAGTGATATAATAAAGTTGTAACAGGAGTGGCTAATAAGATATAATAAATCTAACAAGAAAAGAGGTACTCA
>CANRMF010000024.1 GCA_947631665.1 uncultured Lachnospiraceae bacterium
ACGCTGATGAAGGGTGATAAGGTTGTCGAGCGACACAAAAAAGTTTCCAATTTTCGTTTCTTCCTCTATTGTTTTAGGAAACATTAGCTCATATTCTGCAAGTTGCGGAACAGTTAATTGAGGTACTCCAGTAGACTCAATCACAATTTGCAAGGTGTTGATAGCATTTTCGAGGAACAAAGAATTATGATTTGATTTTATTGATAAAAGCCTCACAACTGGCGTAAAATCAATGTTTCTCGCCTTTGCGTGTCCAACATCACCTCGCCCCGTTACCGTTACAGCCGGAGCTTTGATACGATACTGTTCCTTATAGTATCCTATAACCCCATCTCCTGTTAAAGCATTTGCAATAACGGGGTAGCTACCTTCTTCGCAAAGTAATTCTTTATCTACATCGCCGCCTGCAATCATTTCTGTTACTTCATTCCCCAACTTACGCTGTTCCCAAGTGTCATCAAATCCTGCAAATCTTAACTGCGGTGTGGCTGATTTTTTAGTCATTTTGCACACCTCCGAGTAATTTTTTAAATTCCTCAAGTCCGAGCATATCAAATTCGCTGCCTTCTAGGTCGCAAAGCATTGCGGAAAGTGATTTTTCGGTTTCTGCAATCTGCCGTTCAATTTCTGCAAAAGTGGTCTCGTATTTCTTGGCAAGTGCTTCCAGTTTTGAAACTAAATCCGTTACAATTTCATCGGGCAGTTGTTTTAAATTGGCGGCAAGAGGGTTAATCCATTTCTGCTTGAGCAATTCGAGCACCTGCTCATCTGTCAGATTTTCAATCGTCTCCTTTGCCTTTTGCTCCAATAATGCGCTCTCCGTTTTTATGTCTGCTTTCAATTTCTTTTCTTTTTCATTCAGCGCGGTAACGGACTTTAATTTTTCTTTTGTCTCCGGCTCAAGGCTATCAGACTTCAATGCTTTCTTGATTGCAGCAAAAACCCACGCATCTTCATTAACATAATCGCCTTCTTTTTCCTCCTCTGTAAGAGATTCGAGAATTTCCTCATATTCGGCAGCAATATTTGACAGACTGGTTTTCTTTTCTTCCAAAGCCTGCTTTTCGTCAGAAAGCAATGTTTCCCAAATCAATTCAAAAGGAATCACATGGCCTTTCCAGCCCTCCTGCACTTCCTGTTCGACATTTCCTTTCTTTTTTACGACCAGATTCGGGTCGACGATTTTTGTGGCGCCAAACCCTTCGGTTTGTATGATTTCCAAATCAACCGCAATTTTTGTCCAGTCATCATCGAGCAACTGGTACGCCTTATATTGATCAACAAGCGGAATATCGGACAGCCGCCGGAATATATTTTCAGATAAATCTTCTTCCGCTCTCTGAATGTTTACGGCATTCATCTGGTGAATCAGTTCTTCAACAAGATATTCATCAAAACTGTCAAACGCCTCCTGAAAACTGTTCTCAAACGCTTTTACATCAGCGTTTTCCTTGATTGCCTTTTTAATATCATTGACAGCCAGACTGCAATATCCGGCAGAAGTATTTTCAAATAAGGCACTTCTTAAAGTTGGAAATGCCTGCCAATAATCTTTTAAAACATCAAGTTCCGAAGCCGGAATTCCTCCGAACATTGACGCGTAAATGTCCCAAGACTCCGCGGCCTCTGATGAGTCAACATATCTTGGAATATTGAGATTGTAGTCATTTTCTCTGATTTCATCACGGCTGACAATGCGCGAGAATTTTTCAACGTTTTCTCTGTGCGTCACCACATCGACAATTTTTTTAATATCAGAAGCCCGAAGTTTGTTGGTCTTTCCCTCTTTAACAAATCCCTTGGAAGCATCAATAATCAAAACGTCGTTGTTTTGCCTTTTCTGTTTCAGCACCATGATAATTGTCGGGATACCGGTGCCATAAAAAATATTTGCCGGCAACCCTATAATTGTGTCAATCTTATTCTTTTCAATTAAGTTCTTACGGATTTCGCCTTCTTCTCCGCCACGGAACAATACGCCGTGAGGAAGGACAATCGTCATAATCCCATCAGGTTTCAAGTGATAAAGGTCATGCAGCAAAAATGCGTAATCCGCTTTCCCTTTTGGCGCAAGTCCATATCCTGCATAACGCGGATCGGTGTCCTTGTCCTGCGGATTCCAAGCCTGTGAATAAGGCGGATTGGATACAACGGCATCTACATAGAGCGGATTGTAGGTGCCAATCGGATCATTTTCATCGAAATATGGCCAGTCGTCCTCTAGTGTATCACCGTTTCTCGTTACAATATTATCTGCTTCAATCCCGCGCATAACTAAATTCATACGGGTTAAGTTGTAGGTGTTCTGCTTTAATTCCTGTGCGTAATATTTTACCTTGTTTTCGCCTTCAATATATTTAGACGCACTTTTGCCGATGTTAATCAACAGCGAGCCCGAACCGCTGGTCGGGTCGTAGATTTCCATTTTATCCCTGTCTTTCAGGTGATTTGCCACAATCTCAGACATGAGCAGGGAAACCTCGTGCGGGGTGTAAAATTCTCCTGCCTTTTTCCCGGCATTTGCCGCAAATCTTTCAATGAGGTACTCATAGATAAAGCCGAGCACATCATAGCCCTGCTTTGCGTCCATCGGAATATCTTTGATGAGCTGAATTAGGTCGCTGATAGACTTGGACTGGGAAGCGGCGCTGTCTCCTAACTTAGACAGTCCTGTTTGAAGCGTGTCAAAAACTCCCTCGAACACTTTCTTGTGCGTTGGGTTGATTAACCGGCTAAATGCCGAAAGCGCGTCCCTGACATCTTGTACGCTGAAATCCCTGCCTTTTGCAAGCCAAGTGGAAAACAGGTTTTCATATGAAATGAAGTAACCTAAATTTTTCTGTATGCTCTCAACCGTCTCTGTATCTTCTTCTGTCACTTCAGGCAGATATTCATCTGTCCAATCATTTTCCCTGAGATATTTGACTTCTTTCTCAGAAAGAAACTTATAAAAAATAAACCCTAATATGTAATCCTTATACTCATTTGCTTCAATTTTGGAACGCATCTTATTTGCAGACTCCCAAATTTTCGCCGCCAACTGCTGCTTATTCATAGTAAACCTCCGACCTGCAATTTGAATATCTTTATTATAATAAACGTCCTGTCCGTTAAACGGGACTACTGTTTTTTGTCCGGCAGAAAATCGACAATAGCTTCTTATAACTTACTGCCATATCAACTGCACCTCTTTCTCGTTATGAGTGTAAGTACTTAAAGTATGACACAAAAGTAAACGATTTTCAATATTAGTGCGATGTTTTACATATCTTGAATATTTATATCTGCTATGTTATAATCTCAATCGGATTAAAACCCGACATTTTATTTGAATTATAAAACGAGGAACATATGAAAATTACAGAATATTTAAAATTGATTCGTGTCAAACATTGGATTAAGAATTTTATAATTGTTATTCCGGCTTTTTTTGGTGCAACTATGCTAAATGCAAAAATAATTTCTTCCTTAATACCGGGATTTTTTATTTTTTCATTTTATTCGTCAGCCATTTATGTTATGAATGATATGATTGATGTTGAGCATGACAGAAAACACCCGGAAAAATGCAAACGTCCATTAGCCAGTGGAAGTGTTACAAAAATCGAAGCCTGCGCTATCGTTTTTGTTTTGCTTTCCTGTGCAGTTTTATTAAGTGTTACCCCCCCCTATTTTGGACAAGCCATCTCAGCTTAACTAAAGGTCATATCTTCAGTATTATTATTCCGTTAATTTATTTTATTCTCAATCTCTTATATAGTTTGAAATTAAAAACAAAACCGGTCATTGACATTGTTATTCTTGTTTCCGGCTTTTTTCTGCGTATTCTCTACGGTTCCGTAATAACAAACATACGAATTTCCGGTTGGCTCTATTTAACAATTATTTCCTTATCACTATTTTTTGCATTCGGCAAAAGAAGAAACGAAAAGATATCCCTCGGAGCAAATGCGAGAACTGTTTTAAATTATTATAGCGAAAACTATCTCAACAGCAGTATGTATATGTATCTTACACTGTTTGCAGTTTTTTATTCCATGTGGAGTCTTAATTCAATCAATGGTTATACCATGATTCTCACCACCCCATTAGTACTAATTATTTTAATCCGCTATACATATTCTATTGAAAATAACGAGGACGGAGATCCGACAGAACTGATTTACCACGATAAAATTCTTTGGTTTCTCGGCGCAGTTTATTTAATTTTAATTGTTTTAATAATATATTTTCCGGAGATTATCAATGAATGTTTACGATTTTGATGGAACCATTTATGATGGCGACAGTTCTGTTGACTTTTATCGATTTATGGTGAGAAAAAAGCCGCGTCTTATCTTGTTTTTTCCCCGACAGTTATTTGCGCTGGTTTTATATAAATTGAAAAAATACTCAACAACAGAATTTAAAGAGATATTTTTCAGTTTTCTTCTTAAAACTGACAACCTTGAAAAATATGTTTCCTTGTTTTGGGAAGAAAATTTTTTCAGGATAAAATCTTGGTATCTTAATCAGAAGAAAGAGTCTGACTTAATTATTTCCGCCTCCCCTGAGTTTCTGATAATAAAAATTGCTGAAATTCTCGGAATACAAACGCCCATTGCGACAAAATGCAATCCAAATAACGGAAAAATTTATGGCAAAAATTGTAAAGGCGAAGAAAAAGTCCGACGGTATCGCGAAAACTATCCGTCAGAAACCATAGATTGCTTTTACTCCGACAGTTATCATGATTTACCGCTGGCGCTCATCGCCCGAAAGGCTTACTTTGTTAAAAAAAATAAAATACAAACGTGGAATATTAAACAATTTTGAAAGGAACCTTATATGAACAAAAAATCCCTATTAAATATTATTGATAAAAAATCTTCTTTTTTTTTGTAAAACTGACAACATGAAAATAAAAATCTTATTTTCCCTTTTTCTGCTGTTTTATATTACACTCGGCGTTCAGTTGTCATACAATTATGATTTTACTAAAATTTATAATTTTCTATTTGATGCCGACACCGCAAGAGTTATTTCAGATATGTCTGATATTTTTGGAAATCATTACAGACTTTCTGTTCACCCTTTGTTTGTCCTTTTTACAGAACCTATTTACTTTATTGTAAGCGGAATTACCCAAGACAAAATGCTTGCCCTTGTTTTTATTTCCTCTGTGGTATCAGCACTCTCCGTTGTCATGGTATACAAAATTATTTCCCTGTTTTCACGCGATGAAACAATCAATTTATTATTATCTGTCTGCTACGGATTAACTTTTTCAAATATTATTTTTACAATTGGAATAGAATTATACAACATTGCCACTTTGTTTTTATTACTTCTTTGGTATTTTATTGCAAAAAAATTAAATCAGGCGTGGTCAAAAACTGATTATTTAATGTTTATTACTCTCGGTGTTTTAACTTTATCTATAACAATTACAAACTCTGTCATATTTTTAATTGCATGTTTTATTCTGCTTATATCCAAAACCATGAACCTTAAAAAATTAGTTTTAATAAATATCTCTGTTGGCATATGCTTTATGATATTAGATATTTTTCAGAAACTTATTTGGCATAACACCCCACTATTATTTGGTTCCGTTGGCGAAGAAAAACTTTACATGAATTTTAATTTTACTTTCAGCGTTATAAAAAATGTAATAAGTTCATGCTTTTTTAACTCAATAATATCTTCAAAAATCTTTTTGGCAACCGACAATTTGACAAATCCGGTTTTCAAACACGAAACACCTCAATGGTGGACTTTGGTTCTGCTCTGCGCTTTTTTCATTTTAATCGGGTACTTTCTTTTTAAAAACAAAAAAAAGAATTTATATTTTAATATCGGTCTTATTTTGTCATTAGCATTTAATTTTACACTTCATTTAATATATGGAAATAGTTCTCCATTTTTATATTCTCTGCATTTTGTTTATTTAATATTTTTACTATTTGGCGTTAATTATTCCTTTAAGAATAACAGAAAATTTATTCTATTCCTTATTTCACTGATAATATTGTTTGAATGTATTTTTAACGGAATATCTTTTGTTCGTATTCTGCATATCACATCAAATTACTTGAAGCCAAATTTTTATGCAAAAACTTTTCCTCTGCCGGTCTTAATAATAATGACTTTGATTGTAATAATATCATTAAGCGTAATATGTTATTTTATTTATATTCTGGTAAAAAAATTGAAATCGGGAAAATTTACTTTTGAAAAAATAAAATATATCATACCTCTTTTTGCGCTTATACTTGCTTTTGAATCTGTTTTTGTGACAGTGCAGACCTCAGCTGAATATGGAAAATTTCTAATTTTTAATATAAAAAAGCCGGCTGACAGTCTTGTTATTTCAAAAAACTATACTGATTTTAAAAACCAATATCCGAAAGACGTAGATGCCTATTTAGAATATGTAAATGAATACAAAGATTTTATCGACAATTATAAATGTGACGTATATACTCAAATTCCGGATATCAAATTTTACTTTCTGGGAATGGGAAATCGAAGAAAAATCCTATTTAAAAAGGGCATTCTGACTGACCTTGACACGAAAACGGAAATCAAAAATTTTGACTGCAAATCATATCTGATAATTCCAAATAGAAACACTATTTTAATTCAGAAGAATAACGGAAGTTTTAGTAAAGTTTTTGAAGACCGCAGTGGAGTCTGGATTGAAACAGATCATGACAAAACCCTAATAGACGGAACCGGCTTAAATATTGAACTTTACACTTTTGAAAACCAACAATATGAAAATATTAAACGGGTTCTATATAGCGAAATTCTGTTTAATATAAAAGACAGTAAAATTTTTCCTAATATATTAGTATACGATAAGCCTTGGTATCGAGATGCAGCAATGGCGTGTATGGTTTTGAAATACACTCATAATACAAATTTAATATCAAACTGGGTATCTTCTATTACAGATGTCTACGATACACAAAATGGCGGTGTGAACGAACCTGATAATTTAGGCGAATTATTATATATCCTTTCAAGTCAAAAAAATATCAATATTAACTGCGTAAACAAGGTTGAACAGGAAGCCAAACGAATTGCCGGTAACAATCCAAATGGATATTATTTATTTGGAAAAACTGATTCTGGTAACGAATATAAATATCAGAATATGTGGTATGAATTGGGAATGAAATCTCTTGGGAAAAATTTTGTCTATAATTATGAAGAACTAAACGATAATTATCAAAGTCTTGCATGGTGGAATAGAGATAATAGTACTGGCTATCACAATGGTTCCAAAAATTATCCTTATCTGTCTTGGGCTCAGTATCATACCTCAGATAAAAACGGGCAGGTTTTTGTAAATAATAAATTATATCCTTTATCATGGGAACAAAATGCATCTGAAGCTGATTACAGTAAAATGACGCAAATCGACAAGCAGTTTTGCTCCAATAATATTTCTCCTACGCACACTTGGGCCGCCGCAGAAATGCTGCTGTTTTTACTCGACGATAATAATGACTTAAATATTTTATATTAAACCTGCGGCCTCTAAAAAGTCAACGAATTTGTGGTCATATGACCGCATTTTTTTGAAAAGAAACCCCCCATCGAAACATTGTTTCAATGGGGGGGGTGCAGCGCATCTAACTGGATTCGAACCAGCGGCCTACCGCTTAGGAGGCGGTCGCTCTATCCTGCTGAGCTATAGATGCATATTTAAAATATTACGGCAAAGAATTTCCCTGCCGTAATATCTTACCATATTTATTGTAGGATAACAAACTATTTTATTTCTATTTTTTCATTTGTTATTTTACTTCTATTTTTTCATGTGCTATTTTACTTCTATCTTTTCCATGCCGCCCATGTATGGTCTTAGCACTTCCGGAATATTTACAGAACCGTCGGCGTTCAGGTTATTCTCCAAAAATGCAATTAACATACGCGGCGGAGCAACTACTGTATTGTTGAGCGTATGCGCAAAATAATTTCCTTCCGGGCCCTTCACTCTGATAGAAAGACGTCTTGCCTGCGCATCTCCCAAATTTGAGCAACTGCCGACTTCAAAATATTTCTGCTGTCTTGGCGACCACGCCTCAACATCGACAGATTTCACTTTCAAATCCGCCAAATCGCCGGAACAGCATTCCAAGGTACGCACCGGAATATCCAGACTTCTAAATAAATCCACCGTATTCTTCCAGAGTTTATCATACCATTTCATACTGTCTTCCGGTTTGCAGATGACAATCATTTCCTGCTTTTCAAACTGATGGATCCGGTATACGCCCCTTTCTTCAATGCCATGCGCGCCCTTTTCTTTTCTGAAGCATGGAGAATAACTCGTCAGCGTCAGCGGAAGGTCTTCCTCTTTCGTGTGCGTTCCGATAAATTTTCCAATCATGGAATGTTCGCTTGTCCCAATCAGGTAAAGGTCTTCGCCCTCAATCTTGTACATCATGGAATCCATCTCATCAAAACTCATGACGCCGGTCACCACATTACTCCGAATCATAAACGGCGGAACGCAGTAGGTAAATCCGCGGTCAATCATAAAATCTCTTGCATAGGAAATGACCGCAGAGTGAAGTCTTGCAATGTCGCCCATCAGATAATAAAATCCGTTTCCGGCTACGTTCCTTGCCGCTTCCAAATCAATGCCATGAAATTTTTCCATAATGTCTGTGTGATATGGAATTTCAAAATCCGGCACGACCGGCTCGCCAAACCGCTCCAGCTCTACATTTTCACTGTCGTCTTTTCCAATCGGAACAGACGGATCAATAATATTCGGAATGACCATCATGCGCTTTTGAATTTCTTCTCCAACCGTTCTTTCTTCTTCGGTCAACTGATTGATTTTTTCATTGCCTGCTGCAACCTTTGCTTTAATCTCCTCAGCTTCCTCTTTTTTCCCCTGCTGAATCAATCCTCCAATCTGTTTGGAAAGACTGTTTTTTTCTGCGCGGAGAGCCTCCACTTCTTTCTTAATTTCGCGGTTTCGCGAATCCAGTTCGATTACTTCGTCAACGAGTGGAAGTTTATGCTCCTGAAATTTATTTTTCAGATTTTGTTTCACAATATCCGGATTATTTCTCACAAATTTGATATCTAACATTTTAATTCTCCCTTTACCGCCTTGCTCTTTCAATGATTTCATTGCGGTATTTCGATTATAACCCAACCCCCTTATTTTTTCAAGGTGTGGCAATCATTATCCCGATATGTTATACTAAAAGTAATCAGATTCAAAGGAGATGAGCGTATGAAACTTGAGATAAGAAATCAAAGAAGGAACAATACATTTTATAATGGCGATAAAAATTCTTACAAAATTTTCAAAAAGGGGTATTCCAAAAAGGACGTCTTTTTAGAAGCCTACATTACTTCCTGCATTGAAAGCATCGGCATTTCCGTTCTTTCCATTCACGAAGTAAAACAGATGGACGGACAGTGGGCGTTTGAAACCGATTTGTTTGAAGGACAGACACTCTATGAGATGATGATTGCGAATCCTGAAAAAACCGAAGAATATCTGCATCAACTGGTAGAAATTCAGACAAAAATTCACAAATACAAATGTCCGGAAATTCCTGTGCAGCGACAGAAGTTTTCCGACTACATCAACCAGTCCAATCTTGACAGTTCACTGAAAATTGATTTGCAGGAAATGCTCAGCAGTTCTCCAAAACACAAAAAAGTATGTCATGGAAACTTTACTCCGCACAACGTACTGATTAACGAGAAGGGCACTTTCATTTTAGACTGGAATCACGCCACACAGGGAAATGCGAGCGCCGATGTTGCGCGGACGTATCTCTGGCTCAAACTTTATATGCCGCAATATGCAGACGTTTATTTAAAGATGTTCTGCGAAAAGACCAACACCAGTTCCCAATACGTGAAAAACTGGGTTCCGATTGTCGCCGCTTCCAGAATTATCAAAAACAATCCGGAAGAACTCCGGCTGCTGCGAGATGAAATTTCTGTAATGGAATACTAAAATATATTTCTTAACAAGAGGGCGTTCCAAAAAGTCATGTTCTTGGGACACCCTCTTTAATTATATCGTATTTGCGAACGCCGCTGATATGTAAAAATCTTCAATTACATGTATTTTTGTCAATACAAGCATATTTTGCATGTAAAATTTCTCCTAACTCCCGGAATTTTCAATCCTTTTACATGCAATTTCCTCGATACGGCCTATTTTGCATGTAATTCCTCTCCCAAATCCCGGATTTTTCACTCCTTTTACATGCAATTTCCACAATACAAGCTGGTTTTGCATGTAATTTCTCTCCTAAATCCCGAAAATTTCAATCTTTTTACATGCAATTTCCTCGATACAAGCAGGTTTTGCATGTAATTCCTCTCCTAACTCCCGGAATTTTCACCCCTTTTACATGCAATTTTCTCAAAACGGCCGATTTTGCATGTAATTTCTCTCCCAACTCCTGAATTTTTCAATCTTTTTACATGCAATTTCCTCAATACGGCTGATTTTGCATGTAATTTCTCTCCAAACTCCTGAATTTTTCAATCTTTTTACATGCAATTTCCTCAATACGGCTGATTTTGCATGTAATTTCTCTCCTAATTCCCGAAAATTTCAATCTTTTTACATGCAATTTCCTCAAAACAAGCTTATTTGACATGTAAAAACTCCCCAAACTCTTGGGGAGTTGAATTGAATTACATCTATTTACCAAAACAAGCGTCTTTTCTTCTTTATTTCTTCGCTCCACGCAGTCTCGCCATCGCCCTCGCCATAGAAGCTGTCGATACATGATACTCCATGATGCTCTGCTTTTGCTGAAGCTGCTCTCTGGCGCGCTCCAGCGCGGCCTGCGCGCGGAACGTATCAATATTTTCCGGTTTTTCTGCGGAGTAAACCAAAAAATTGACTTCGTTTCTATCGACCCGCAAAATTCCATCAGATACAATGGCTCTCATCGTCTGCCCGCCCGGAATCCGAAATCGGATTTCCCCGATTTCCGTCACCGTCGTAAAGCCTTCGTGATTTGCCATGATAGACATTTCTCCGTCTACGCCGGGAAATGTCAAAATTTCACATGGCCCATCATAAAAGACCTTGTCACAGGCAATTATTTTTAATGAAAATGTATTCATCGACCTGCACCTTCCTCTTTATTGCAGCCGCGACTGCCTTAAAAGTTTCCGCAGCCACCTTAGAAATCCCCGTAGCCACAGCCACATTAAAAACTCCCTGCAGCCGCCACCGCCACTAAAAACGCTGCTGCTACTTTAATGTCTTGGCTTTCTTTTTTACATCATCAATGGTTCCCACATTGAAAAACGCCGCTTCCGGATATTTGTCCATCTCGCCGTTTAAGATTGCCTTAAATCCCCGAATGGTTTCTTTTACCGGAACAAACACGCCCTTTACGCCGGTAAAGTTTTCCGCTACGCTGAACGGCTGGGATAAAAATCTCTGAATTTTTCTTGCACGGTAAACCGTCTGCTTATCCTCGTCGGAAAGCTCCTCCATACCAAGGATTGCGATAATATCCTGAAGCTCGCTGTACTTTTGCAGTGTTTCCTGTACCGCGCGCGCCACCTGATAATGTTCTTCCCCGACGACGTCGGCTTCCAGAATTCTTGACGTGGATTCGAGCGGATCCACTGCCGGATAAATACCCTGCTCCACGATTTTCCTTGAGAGCACCGTTGTCGCGTCAAGATGGGAGAATGTCGTTGCAGGCGCGGGATCGGTCAGGTCGTCCGCCGGTACATAAACCGCCTGAACTGAAGTAACGGAACCGTTCTTTGTAGAGGCAATCCTCTCCTGTAATTCGCCCAAATCATTTGCCAGCGTCGGCTGATAGCCAACGGCTGACGGCATTCTTCCAAGCAGCGCGGACACTTCAGAACCCGCCTGTACAAAACGGAAAATATTATCAATAAACAGCAGTACGTCCTGCTTTTCCACATCACGAAAATATTCCGCCATTGTCAGTCCGGTCTCCGCCACACGCATACGCGATCCGGGCGGCTCATTCATCTGCCCGAACACCAGCGCGGTCTTGTCAAGCACGCCGGACTCCTTCATTTCGCACCAGAGGTCGTTTCCCTCTCTCGAACGCTCTCCGACGCCGGTAAAAATAGAATATCCGCCGCTCTCTGTGGCAATATTGTGAATTAACTCCTGAATCAATACGGTTTTCCCCACGCCGGCTCCGCCGAACAGTCCGACTTTACCGCCTTTTGCGTAAGGCGCGAGCAAATCAATCACTTTAATGCCGGTCTCCAGCATTTCAACGACCGGGCTCTGGTCTTCAAAGGTCGGCGGTTCTCTGTGAATCGTCCATTTTTCAACATCGTCAAGCGGTTCTCCGTCGTCGAGCGTTTCGCCCAGCACATTAAACAATCGTCCAAGCGTCTGTTCCCCGACAGGAACCTGAATACCCGTACCGCCTGCCGTTACCTCCATATCCCTGTGAAGTCCTTCGCTTGCGGCAAGCATAATACAGCGGACAACATTTTGTCCGATATGCTGTGAAACCTCCATCACGCGCCGTCTGCCCTCCACTTCGACATAAAGCGCTTCTTTAATCGATGGAAGATTTCCGTCTGCAAATTCTACGTCCACGACAGGCCCCAAAACCTGTACTATTTTTCCCTTATTTTCCATAGCGTAAACCTCGCCTCACTTTATTTCTTCTTGCTGTTTTGAGCTTTTGCTCCGCTAATGACCTCTGTAATTTCCTGCGTGATAGCCGCCTGTCTGACGCGGTTAAATTCAATCGACAGTTCTGAAAGCATTTCCTCCGCATTGTCCGTAGCGGACTTCATTGCCATCATACGCGAATTTTCCTCGCTGGCAGAGCCCTCAACCAAAACGCCGTAGATAAAACCGGTCACATAATTGATGGCCAGTTTTTCCAAAACCTTTCTCGGCGACGGATAAATTGTATACCAGTCATTGTTAATGCGATCCGCCTTTGCCTCGTCAATCAATTCCTGCGCCACAAAATCATGCGTCATCAACGGCATCACGCGCTCCGTATGCACATCGGAACGGATACTGTTTTTCATCACCGTAAAAACCACATAGACCTCGTCGATTTCCTCGCGGTCATACATATCAAAAATATGTTCCGTAATCACCCGCGCACGATGCATGGACGGATTGTTTGCCGAATACATAAAATTCTGTTCAATCCGGTAGCCCTGATTGACAAAGAAATGCCTTCCGAGTTCCCCGACCACCAAAAGCCGGCAGGGCGTATCGGATTCGTCGACAATTTTCTGCGCCTCCTTGAGCACATTGTGGTTGTAAGCACCCGCCATTCCTTTGTCACCGGTAATGACAACGACCGCTTTGCGTTTTTCCTGCCCCTGTCTGTCCTTCGGGCGGTTATCAAAATACAGATGCTCCATATTCGGAAAGTGCACCAGAATATCTTTAATCTGTTCCTGAAGTCCGTAAAAATACGGTTCGGTATCCTCCAACTTCTGCTTTGCCTTTCTAAGCTTCATGGAAGACATCATATACATTGCTTTGGTGATTTTCATGGTGTCCTGAATACTTTTTATTCTGTTTTGAATTTCCTTCGTATTCGCCATACGCAATCACTCCTGATTTTTAAACTCTTTGGCAGCTTCAATAATTGCTTCCTTCATTTCGTCGGTCAGATTTTTCGTGCTTTCCAGTTCATTGACAATATCCTGATGATTCAGTTTAAATTCACTCAGCAGATCAAACCGGAACTGTTTTACTTTTTCCAGTGGAACTTCACTGAAAATATGCGCGTTGGCGCAGACCAACGTAATGACCTGCTCTGCCATGTCAAGCGGTCTGCCAAGCGGCTGCTTTAACAGCTCCATCAGCATACGCCCATGCGCGAGCTGATTTTTGGTCGCTTCGTCCAAATCTGAGGAAAACTGGGTAAAGACTTCCATTTCCCTGTATTGCGCAAGGTCGATACGGATACTTCCCGCCGCCTTTTTCATTGCCTTTGTCTGCGCGGCGCCGCCCACACGCGATACGGAAAGTCCTACATTGACCGCAGGCCTCTGTCCGGAGAAAAACAAGTCGCTTTCCAGATAAATCTGTCCGTCCGTAATGGAAATGACATTCGTCGGAATGTAGGCGGACACGTCGCCTGCCTGCGTTTCGATAATCGGCAGCGCCGTAATGGAACCGCCGCCTGCTTCCGGCGTCAGACGGGAAGACCTCTCCAAAAGTCTGGAATGAAGATAAAACACGTCGCCCGGATACGCCTCACGTCCCGGAGAACGCTCTAAAAGCAGCGAGATTGCCCGATAAGCAACCGCGTGCTTGGATAAATCATCATAAATAATCAGCACATCTTTTCCCTGATACATAAAATACTCTGCCAAAGCAGTACCGGAATAAGGTGCGATATACTGTAAAGGCGCCGGATCGCTTGCCGTAGCGGAAACCACGATGGTGTAATCCATTGCGCCGCCTTTCTTCAAACTGTTGACCAGTTTTGCAATCGTAGACGCTTTCTGTCCAATCGCAACATAAATACAGACAACGTCTTTGCCCTTCTGATTTAAAATCGTGTCTGTGGCAATGGACGTCTTTCCTGTCTGCCGGTCGCCGATAATCAGTTCTCTCTGTCCCCGTCCAATCGGAAACATGGAGTCAATCGCCAGAATACCCGTCTCTAACGGTTCTGAAACGGAAAGACGCTCGACAATCCCCGGCGCGGGATTTTCAATCGGACGGTAATCGTCCTCCTCGATTGCGCCTTTTCCGTCAATCGGAGCGCCGAGCGCGTCGACAATTCTTCCCTTAAAAGCCTCGCCGACCGGAAGCCCCGCCATTTTGCCGGTTCTCACAACGCGGCTGCCTTCATGGATTTCCGTATCGCGTCCAAACAGAATAATACCGATTTCATTTTGCCGGATATCCTGAACCATTCCTTTCACGCCGCAGTCAAAGAGAACGATTTCACCATAACACGCATGGTCGATACCGCGCACCGTCACAATTCCGTCTCCGACAAATTTGACTGCGCCGATTTCCTTATTTTTTGCTTCCAGTTCAAAATCACTGACGCCCGCACGCAGAATGGAAATAATATTATCCTTGCTGAAAGAATTGCCCACCGAAGACATCGTCTTTGAAACCTTCTTTTTCAACTGGTCAATTCTTCCCTGCTCACTCCAGTCGTACTCTTTCGTTCCGACCCGAAGAATAAAACCGCTCTTAATCGAAGCGTCTTCTTTGAGCTTCAACTCCAACTGCTCATTTTGAAATTCTTTTTTGAGAAAATTTTTAATTCCCTCAAGCTGCTCCTGCGTCGGTTCAGTCACATAAACAAGTTCTGCCCTGCCGACTTTGTTGTCCGTCGGATTTTGCAGATTTTCATATTCTTCAAAAATTGCATCAAACAACTGGAAGTCCTGATTATCGCATAAAATCTTTATAAAATTCCGGATTTCCTGTGGGAAAATACGGTCGATAATCAGATGCTTTTTTGCAATTTCCACCGTTGGATCTTCAAACTCCGTCCGCACCTGCGGAACGGCCTCCAAAATATCCGTTACCTGTTGCAGCAGTTCTCTTGAAATATCCGTTTTGCGCAAATCTGCCGCATATTTTTTTATGGTCTCAGTCACTATTCCTCACCTGCTTTGTTCAAAAATTCATCGTAGAGCGCGGCATTGCTCTCTGCGCCGCTCTGCTCCCCTACAACCTTTGTCGCCGCATTGACAATAATATCCGCAATCTCTTTTTCCGCGCCCTTCAAAATCTGCTCCTTCTGCGCTTCAGCTTCCGCCTTCGCTTTTCTCGTAATGTGCTTTGCCTCAGATTTTGCCTCGCTGATAATTTTGTGATACTGCTCGTCTGCCTGACTTCTTGCGGTCTTCATTGCCTGCTTTTTTTCTTCCTCTAAATCGTCTAGGGAATTTTCATATTGCGCTTTTAAGCCTTCTGCCTCCTGCTGCTTTTTTTCAGCCTCCTGAAACTGTCTGTCGGCCTCCTCCTGCCGCGCCGCAATAATTTTCTGCACCGGCTTGAAAAGGAAAAGTCTCAGGGCAACCAGAAGAATCAGCAGATTTATGACAGTAAAAATAATACTTTCCGGCGTGATGTTAAGCATTTCTTTTTCCTACCTTCCTTATCATAACATGAACATAATCATCAATGCGATGACGAAGCCGTAAATTGCCGTAGCCTCTGCCAGCGCGCAACCTAAAATCAGCATATTACGGATTTTTCCGTCCGCTTCCGGCTGTCTGGCAACTGCTTCCGCTGCCTTCCCCGTTGCAATACCGATACCAATACCTGCTCCCAATGCTCCTAAAACTGCAATACCTGCTCCTAATGCAATAACCATAACCATTCTCCTTTGCTAAAAATATAAACTATTATTTATTCAATCGCTTCACTGATATAAAGCGAAGTTAAAAACACAAAAACATATGCCTGCAGCAGCCCGTCGAAAATATCAAAGTAAGCGCTGAATACTGCCGGCAGAATAATCGGAACTGCTATTTTAATCAGCTCCATAATGACAAACGCGCCCAACACATTACCAAACAATCGCATACACAGCGACAGCGGTCTGGTAAAAATATCCAGAATGTTAAAAGGCGTTACAATCGCAATCGGCTCTGTAAATTTGTGAAGCCATCGCTTAATGCCCAAGTGATAAATTCCCGCCGCTTCCACCAGAACAATACTCATGACTGCGAGCGCAATCGTCACATTGACATCTTTCGTCGGAGATTTGAATCCAAACAGCCCGATAATGTTGGACAGCCCCAGATAAATCAGCACCGTCGTCAGATACGGCACGTACGCCCTGCCTTTTTCGCCAACCATCTTTTCCACCATGCCCGTCAGCTTCGTCACAATCGTCTCTGCAATCGCCTGACGTTTACTGATATGGTCGATTTTCAGGTTTCTCGTCAAAAGAAACGATACCAGAATTAACACCGCCATAATAATCCATGTCACAACGACGGCCTCCGACACATCAATGTGAATCCCGCCCGGCAGGTTCAAAGAAAACACCGTTTTGCAGGTCAGTTCTTCCATTAACTTTTCCTTCAAAATAACATCTCCTTTCCCAGTCTTTTCATTCTTACCGTTTTTCTCAACCGTAATTCGTCAAAATCGCGGAAATCATGAAGGCTTTGTTTTCTCAAAATCCCCCTATTCTCTTAAAAGGCAGTTTCGTATTGAAATTTCAATACAAACCTGCCTTCCTTGGAAAAAAACTATTTATTTATGAACTTAAAGCTTTTTCTAAAGCTTCCTTTTCTTCTTCACCAAGAGTAGCGTAAGCTTCACCCTTGATAATTTCTTTAATGTATGTATAACTGCTCTCCCTGCCATGCATGGTATTTAAAATAAATCCCGTATTATTGTCGTCCAGCATACAGAGCGCAAAACTTAAATTGCCTCCCATTTCTTTAAAAGCATCATACTTGACAATGCCAAGTTTATGAAACGTTGTCGTAATGCTGTGCAGCGCCTCCTCGACCTTCAGTTGTGTCTTTTGGTGTTCAATGCTCAGTTTTTCCATCTGCTGAAAATTTTCTTCGAGCGCGCCCGCCAGATTTTCTGCATTTTTCCCTCTCATAAATCTCTCATAACGGCTCATAAGACGGGAAATCTTAATGCTTTGTCTGATGTGCAATATTAAAAACAGTACCGCAATCGCGCCGACTGCAATCATATAATAAGTTGTCGTATCCATTTTTTCCTCCTGATAAATTTGATTCAAGCATTAAACTCTTTTATCAGAATTCTATTTTCAAAGGTTTTGAAAAATATTCCCTATCAAAATGGTAGTTTAATACTTTTTTCTCCATTTGTAAATAAGAAATTTATAATTTCAGGCTGTCAAAAAGTTCCAGCAGGCGTTCCAGCTCCTCTTTAGAAAAATACTCAATCTCTATTTTTCCCCTGCCTCCTTTTTTGTGATTTAGGGAAACTTTTGTCCCCAGCGTATCCTTCAGACGTTCCTCAATTTTCTCATAGACAATATCCTCGCTGCTCGGAATTGGAAGTTTTACCTGCTTCGGATTTAAAATATTCTTGACCAGTTTTTCTGTTTCACGAACGCTCAAATCCTTCTCAACAATCTGCTTTACCGCTTCAAGCTGGTGCTCCTCATGATCGAGTGAAAGCAGCGCGCGCGCGTGTCCCATAGACAGGCTTCCGTTTATCAGATATTGCTGTACTCCGTCCGGCAGCCGCAGCAGCCTCATCGAATTGGAAATCGCCGCTCTTGATTTGGAAAGCCTCTGCGCCAGTTCGTCCTGTTTCAGATGGTATTCGGTAATCAGACTTTTATAAGCCATCGCTTCTTCAATCGGATTTAAGTCCCTCCTCTGAATATTTTCAATCAGCGCAATTTCCATTACCTCCTGATTTGAATATTCCTTTATAATGACCGGCACTTCTTTGAGCTTCGCAATCTTGGCGGCTCTCCACCGGCGTTCTCCGGCAATAATCTCATAATAATCATCTTTTTTCTGAACGACAATCGGCTGAATCATTCCATAATTTTTAATGGACTCCGCGAGTTCCTCCAAAGCCTCTTTGTCAAAATGTTTTCTCGGCTGTTTTCTGTTCGGTTCAATATCGGAAAGCTTCACAACCGTCTCTGCCGGAACCAAAACTTCTTTAACTACCTCTTTGACGACTTCCACTTCTTTTATTTCTTTATCCGTCTTTTTGCCGGACTGTTCCTTTTTTGCCGGCGGTATCAGGGAATCAATTCCCCTGCCGAGTCCTTTTTTCTTTGCTGCCATAACTCCTCCAATTTGGTTTACATAACTTTTTACAGTTTATGATTTTTCTGAATTACTTCCTTCGCCAACTGCTCATACGCCAGCGCTCCCGCTGATTTTTTATCGTAAAGATGAATCGGTATTCCATAACTTGGCGCCTCTGCCAACCGGACATTTCGCGGAATAATCGTTTCATAAACATTCAGATGAATATTTTCTTTTACATTTTGCACGACTTCCTCTGAAAGATTTGTTCTGGAGTCATACATTGTAAATACAACGCCGTCGATTTCCAAATGTTCGTTTAACCTCTCCTGAATTAAATTGATTGTATGTATGAGCTGTGACAATCCCTCCAGCGCATAGTACTCGCACTGAATCGGTACAATCACTGAATCTGCCGCCACCATTGCATTGACCGTCAGAATATTAAGAGACGGCGGACAGTCAATAATAATATATTCATACATATCGCGGATTGTGTCCAGAATGTTTTTGAGAATAAACTCCCTGTCCTCTAATCCGATTAAATCAATTTCCGCACCGGACAGATTTACATTGGACGGAAGTACGGAAAGCCCGTCCACCGCGCTGTTCTCTAAACATTGGGAAATGGTCGTCTCTCCGAGAAACAATTCGTATATCGTATTTTCCAAAGTCTGCTTGATTAACCCCACTCCGCTCGTGGCGTTCCCCTGCGGATCAATATCTACCAATAATACTTTTTTTCCCAATCTTGCCAGACAGGCGGATAAATTTACTGAAGTCGTTGTTTTTCCTACGCCGCCCTTCTGATTTGCAATCGCTATAATTCTACTCATTTACTTACCCTTTCCGTTTTTCACAGGGTATATTTTAGCACAGATATACCCTTTTTTCTATAAAATATTTCTTATAACCGCTTGACAAAATATTTCTTATAATTGTCTGAGCAGCCGCTCTAATTCCATAGCTACCCTTGCCCCGTCAACCTGCGCGAGATTTTTGCAAAGTTCAAGCGTTCTGCGGATTTCGCTGTTTTGGTCTGTTTTGTTTTCACGTGAAACATTTGTGGTTGATACTTCATGTGAGATATTTTCCGTTGATACTTCATGTGAAATATTTTCCGTCGACGTTTCACGCAAACCATTTTCCGTTGATGTTTCATGTGAAACACTTTTTATTGACGTTTCACGTGAAACATTTTCCCATTCCGTAAAACACGCCTGTATTGTTTTCAATTCCTTTTCAGCCGCCTCGTATTCCTGCTTCAATAATTCGCTTGCCTCAGCAGCGTTTAAAATCTGCCCCTCAAGTTGTCTGATTTCCTGTACGTTGTATGTATTGTTTTTTCTCGTCTTTACAGAAAATATTTTTGTCGCCTCATCTTCTGTATTTTCCAGTTCTTTTATTTTTTCTTTTGCTTCCCCGATGGCAATCTGATTATGCTCGTATTTTTCTTTATCTACGGAAATAATCCGAGACAGTTCTTCTTTTCTGCTCTCCAAATATTCTGTAATCATTTCTCCCTCCTGATAAATGCAGTACCTTTTTAAGATTTATTGCAGTGGATTTTTTGATGGAGTTCCCGCCCTGCGCGGATATTCTTTCGGCGTGGTTCTTACTTTTTTAATGCAGACGAATGTCCTGTCCAAGTCCGAACACGGCAGATGAACGGTTTTCTGTTCTGCCAGTTTTCCTCCCAAAAGTTCTACTGCGTTTACGGCTTTTGAAATCTCCTCTCTGCTGTCTGCCGATTTGTAACTGACAAACATTCCGCCGGTTTTTACGAATGGAATACAATACTCCGAAAGTGTGGATAAATTTGCCACAGCTCTTGAAACGCACAAATCGCTCTGTTCCCGATATTCTTTTTTTCGGGCAATATCCTCCGCCCTGCCATGCACCGTTTTCACGTCTGTCAATTTTAATGAAGCAATAACCTGCTCCAAAAAGTTCAGTCTTTTCTGTAAAGAATCCAGTAACACTATTTTTATATGTGGAAACATAATTTTAATCGGAATTGCAGGAAAGCCTGCGCCGGTTCCCACATCAATCATGGTGCTTACCTGATTCATATCTATTTCTTTTACAATCAGCAGGCTGTCCAGAAAATGTTTGACAACCACTTCGTCAAAATCGGTAATCGCCGTCAAATTCATGACCTTGTTTGTTTCGACCAGCATTTCATAAAATGTAAGAAACTGCTCAAGTCTGCTCTGTGTAAGATTTAATTTTAATTCGCTGATTCCCTGTGTCAGCAAATCTGTCTGATAGCGCATAATAAACTCCATTTCCTATTGATGCTTATGCTGCTCCATATAAATGAGCAGTACTGAGATGTCCGCCGGCGAAACGCCTGAAATCCTCGAAGCCTGTCCGATATTGATTGGACGGTAAAAATCAAGTTTCTGCATCGCCTCTTTTCTCAGACTTGTCACTTTCGTATAATCAAAGCCCTCCGGTATTTTTTTCCCTTCAAGCTTTTTGAAATTCTTCACCTGCTTTTTCTGCCGCTCAATATATCCACTGTATTTTATATTGATATTTACCTGTTCAATCACATCTTCCGACAACTCCGGTCTTTCCAAATCAAGCGGGGCAACCTTCCAATAATCCAGTTCCGGCCGCTGAATTAACTCCGAAAGCGTGGCGGCTGTTTTTAACGGCGTGCTGCCCAACTGCTCAAGAAGTTTCTGCACTTTTTGATTTGCCCCGACTTTACAGTTTTTCAGCCGTATAATTTCTTCTTCGATTTTCTGCTCTTTTTCACAGACATAATCGTACCGCTCTTTCGGGACGAGTCCGACTTCATATCCGATTTTTGTCAATCTCAAATCCGCATTGTCCTGCCTGAGAAGCAGACGGTACTCCGCGCGGGAGGTCATCATTCGGTACGGCTCATGGCTTTCTTTCGTCACCAAATCATCAATCAGCACACCGATATATGCCTGCGAACGATCCAGTACAAGCGACTCCTCTTTTCTGATATATTTCACCGCGTTAATTCCCGCAATAATTCCCTGCGCCGCAGCCTCCTCGTATCCGGAACTTCCGTTAAACTGTCCGGCGCTGAAAAGTCCGCGTATATTCTTAAACTGTAAATCCGCAAGCAGTTGTCCCGATTCGATGCAATCATATTCTATCGCATAAGCGTTTCTCACAATCTTTGCGTGCTCCAGTCCCGGTACGGTGTGATACATTGCATACTGCACGTCCTCCGGAAGGGAAGACGACATTCCGCCTAAATACATTTCGTTTGTATAAAGTCCCTCCGGCTCAATAAACACCTGATGTCTGTCTTTATCTGCGAATTTCACTACTTTATCTTCAATCGACGGACAATATCTCGGCCCCGTACCTTCAATCATTCCGGAAAATAACGGCGAACGGTCTATGTTCTCCCGAATAATCCTATGCGTTTCTTCATTGGTATACGTAAGCCAGCAGGAAACCTGTTCTTTCTGAATACTTTGCGGATCTGTAGAAAATGAAAACGGTATAATCCGCTCATCTCCAAACTGTTCTTCCATTTTTGAAAAATCAACCGTCCTCTTATCGACACGCGCGGGCGTTCCCGTTTTAAACCGGCGCATTTTTATTCCATTGGCTTCTAAAGATGCCGTCAGGTGGTTTGCCGCCATCAATCCGTTTGGCCCCGTATTCTGGCAGACATCGCCATGAATACATTTCGCTTTCAGATAAACGCCGGTGGCGAGAACGACTGCGTCCGCATAATAAACCGCGCCGGAAACTGTTTTTGCCCCTTTGATTTTTCCGTCCTCCACAATCAGCTCCGAAATTTCTCCCTGCCGGATTGTGAGATTGTCCGTATTTTCCAGCGTTTTTCTCATTTCACGCGTATAGTCCTGCTTATCCGCCTGCGCGCGCAGGGAATGAACCGCCGGCCCTTTTGATTTATTGAGCATTTTGGACTGAATAAATGTCTTGTCAATATTTTTTCCCATCTCTCCGCCAAGCGCATCAAGTTCCCTGACCAGATGTCCCTTTGAGGTTCCGCCGATATTCGGATTGCAGGGCATCATTGCAATACTGTCCACACTGACCGTAAACATAATCGTATTCATGCCGAGACGGGCACCTGCAAGCGCGGCTTCACACCCTGCATGTCCGGCTCCCACAATAATAATGTCATATGTTTCTGTTACATTCATTTTCTGCCTCCCTGTGTCTTCGCAAAAAAAATAAAGTCGTGTTCTCTAAAAAGTTTCTTTTTCATACAAAAAATTTATTTATCCGTAACAAACATTTATTTTCCCATACAGAATTTTGAAAAAATTTCATTGACTAAATCGTCTTCCACGCTCTCTCCAAGAATCAGTCCAAGCTCGCTGTATGCGCTCATCAAATCAATAGAATAAAAATCTTCCGGCATACCCGCCTGTACGGACTGCCCCACCTGAATTAAGCTCTCATAGGCATTATCGAGCGCTTCCTTGTGCCGGGAGTTTGTTATGTAAACCTGATTGTTATAGGTCACTTTGCCGCTGTAAAACTTTTCTTTAATCTTTTCTTCGAGAAGTTCCATGCCAAGCCCTTCTTTTGCAGAAAATAAAATCACATCGCAGTCAGATATTTTCTTTACATCTTCTTCGGACGTCACAAGCTCCATATCCATCTTATTGATTAAAATAACCGCCTGTCTGCCCTGTATCAGATGGAGTATTTCCCTGTCGTTTTCATCTATCTGTTTCGAGCCGTCCATGACAAAAAGAATAAGATCCGCTTCCTCCGCCATTTTTTTTGCCTTCTGCACGCCAATCTGCTCCACTTTATCATCTGTTGAACGGATTCCCGCCGTATCAATGATTTTCAGGCTCAATTCTCCAAGATTGATATTTTCCTCCAGAGTATCTCTGGTCGTCCCTTCGATATCGGTTACAATCGCGCGCTCCTCGCCAAGCATCAAATTCAGCAGCGAAGATTTTCCCGCATTTGGCTTTCCGAGAATGACCGTTTTAATTCCCTCTTTCATTCTGCGCCCGTTGTCGAACGTATCAATCAGTCTTTTTACTTTTTTTGTATTTTCATCAAGCATTTTTGTAATCTGCTCATCATATCCGTCAAGGCTGATATGCTCCGGATCGTCAAGCGCAGATTCAATAAATGCAATATGATATAAGATATCGCTTCGGATTTGTCTGACTGCCTCTGAAACATCGCCCCGCAACTGATTGATGGAGCTGTTCAGGGCAAAGTCGTTTTGGGAATTGATTAAATCCATGACTGCCTCTGCCTGAGACAAATCCATTTTCCCATTTAAAAACGCCCTTTTTGTAAATTCGCCCGGTTCTGCTGTCCTCGCGCCGTTTCTGATTACCAAATCGAGGACTTTCTTTAAAATCAGCGCTCCGCCATGACAGTCGATTTCTACCGTATCTTCTCCCGTATAGGAATGCGGGCCTTTTAATACAAGCACCAGTACCTCGTCAAGTACCTGTTCCCCGTCCATGATATATCCGAAATGCGCTGTGTGGCTTTCCACATCTTTTAACATTTTCCCTTTTTTATATGCCTTAAAAATTCTGTCGGCCACTTCAATTGCTTCCTCGCCGCTAATTCGGATAATTCCGATACCGGAATGACCTGAAGATGATGCGATTGCGGCGATTGTCTCTGTTATTTTCATAAATAACTCCTTTTTGCGACTTTTTTACTCTTGTATCATATCATATCCTTTTTACAAAAAAAAGAAAAGCCCGTTTGGACTTCTCTTTTTATCGTATTATTTACTTTCTTTTCGCAGGATTACTACGACATGTCTGTATGGTTCTTCGCCCTCGCTCTTTGTCGTACAGTATTTATCATCTTGAAGCGCTGAATGTATGATGCGTCTTTCATACGGGTTCATCGGCTCTAATGCAACAGGTCTCTTAATTCTCTTTACTTTGATTGCAATATTTTTTGCAAGATTTTCAAGCGTTGCTTTTCTGCGCTCTCTGTAATTTTCCGTATCAAGCTTCACTCTGTTAAATTTCTCGCTTTCCTTGTTTACCACAAGGCTTACAAGATACTGAAGCGAATCCAGTGTTTGTCCTCTTTTACCGATTAAAATACCCATGTCGTCGCCGACCACGTCAATATTGATAATATTTTCTTTTTCATTTTCCTCTACTTCAATATTGATATCTGCGGTAATTTCCATTGCAGATAAAACCTGCGTTAAAAATTCTCTTGCAATTTCATCAATGTCTTCATTTTTCTTTGCCTGAATGACTGCCGGCTTACTTCCGATTCCAAGAAAACCGCCGGAGCCTTTTTCTACAACTTCATATTTTAATTTATCCGCTGTAATTCCTAAATCAACACACGCATTAGTAATTGCTTCATCTACATTTTTTCCCTGATATTCTTTATATTCCATAATATACCTCTACCTCTTTTCATTCCGCTTATTATATTCGCTGACCATATTTGCTTTTGATGCAATACCGCCCTGCCTTGCCGCCTGAGCCTCTTTTGCTTTTCTGATTTTTTCCTCTTTTTCTTCGGCTGTCATTTTACTGTCGGAAGATACGGTTCTGGCGTTTGCTTTTGCCGCTTCCAAAACCTTTTCCCTGTAAATACCCTGCTTTGCTTTTCTCTTTTCAGCCTTTTGCGCGGCTTTTTCCTTATTTTCCTCAATAATCTGGTCTACATCAATTTTCTGTAATCTCTTTGCCGCAATAATCTGTGTGAGCATCATTACCAAAGAACCGGTCATCCAGTATAAACCGATACCGATGTCAAAACTCCAACACAGATAGATGGAAAACAATGGCATAATAAAATTCATCATTTTCATGGAACCTGCCATCGGATTTGCTTCCATGCTGACCTGATTCATTTTTGTAGACAACTGAACGCTTAAAAATTGGAATAAACCGGACAGTACCGGAATAATCAGCGCAATCACAAGCGCCGTTGTAGTTCTTTCATGCGCTGAAAAATACTGCGCCGGAGACTGTCCAACATTATAAACAAGAAAACTGTTTACTTTTTCAAGCTCCTCCTTGCTCAACGCAGCAACGGCAGGCACATATTTTGCAACGTCCCTGATAACCCTGTACAACGGAAACAAAATCGCCATCTGGATAATCAACTGAAGACAGCTTCCGGTCGGAGATGTACCGTATTTGTCATAGACAGCCCTTAATTCCTCCTGCATGGAAAGCTGTGACGCCTGATCTTTTTTATCCTTATACTTTTTCTGAATTGCCTGTATTTCAGGCTGCATTACACTGTTTAATCGGGTAAATTTCTGCTGCTTAATCGTACTTGGAAGCATCAGTAACCGTACTACAATCGTAAATAATATAATACACAAACCGATATTCTGAATACCAATAACATCAAGAAACAGATAAATTCCCTCAAAAATATAACCTAATATTCTCGCTAAAAAATCCATCTGAAATGAAACCTCCTTATGGAACGGGATCAAATCCTCCCTTGCTGAAAGGATTACATCTTAAAATCCTCCACACTGCAAGAACTGATCCTTTAAACGGCCCATATTTTTTTAAAGCTTCTATGGCATACTCGGAACACGACGGAATATACCGGCAGCATTTACGCCCTTTCAGTGGTGATAAATACTTTCGATATCCGTTGATGAAACCTATCAGAATAAAATTTAACCCTTTTTTGAATTTCCGGTATAAATTTAATAACACTCTCATCTTTTTCCTGCATAAAAGCCTTTTTTCCAATAGTTACTGTATCCTGACAAAAAACAATCCATGACTGTTTTATCACTACTGCCTAGCTTCTGTCAGAATTTTCTGGATTTTACCCAGATGCGTCAAAGCGCTTTCTATTTCTTTAAATGTTCTGTCCTTTGCGCTGCCGCGCGCAATTACGACAATGTCCAAACCACTATTGAACATTTCCTCATTTAATCTGTAAGCTTCTCTGATTAAACGCGTCAGGCGATGTCTTACTACACTATTTCCTACTTTTTTACTTACCTGAATACCCAATCTATTTTTTTTCAAATCATTTTTCAAAACATACATGATTAAATATTTGTTTGCTTTGGACTTTCCAAAACGGAAAACCTTTTGAAAATTCTGATTCTTTTTTAAAGATTCACAACTTTTCATAAAATCTCCATAAAGAAAAGGTCACATAGAATGCGACCTTATGCTGATAATTTTTTTCTTCCTTTTGCCCGTCTTGCTGCGAGAACCTTTCTTCCACCAGCCGTTCTCATTCTTTTTCTAAAACCATGAACTTTTGACCTCTGTCTTTTCTTTGGCTGAAATGTCATTTTCATGTCAATGCACCTCCTTTTCTGTCTGCAGGTAAAACATCTTTCATTCCTTTACGTAAGAATAAACGTAGTCAATTACCTATTAAACCATAAATAAAAAATAAATTCAATATATTTTTTGAGAAATTATGCAAAAAAAACAAAAAATATAATGATTTGACAAAAAGATACAAAATTTTACCTATTTTAATTTACATAACTCTAAATGATACTTTACATAAACTTATCCACATTTTGTTAACTATTTGTTAATAACTTTTCATTTTTCAACAGATTTTTCCTTTAATTACTACACTTTTACTTTTTCATTGTTAATAACTTTTGCATTTATTGTCATTTTTTATCGAATTTATGTAAATCATAAAAATTTTTTTATTAGATTTTATGTAAATTAAATTATATAAATCAGGCGGCTTTATTTTTTAAATCTGAAAATGACTTTCTTCCTATTATAATATATGTATTGAAAATAATCCTATTTTGAGGTATTATATTATTGTGTGTGCGATTGCGCATTTTAGATTTTTTAGGAGGACTTTATGCTAGATGTTTTAAAAGAAAAATGGCCTGATATTCTCGATTTTTTTAAGAACGAGTTCGGTATTTCAGACATATCTTTCAAAACGTGGATTTTACCCTTAAAATTGAAATCTTTTGAAAACGATATGGTAACTTTAATTTTTCCGGGCGACAGTGGAAATACAGGTCTTCAATATATCAAAAAGAAATATTTGTCTTTATTAAAAATTGCAATGATAGAAACCTTAAATCAGGACTTGGATCTTCAAATTATTTTACCGGATAACGCTGCGGAAACAGACGATTCCCAAAACAGCAATCCATCTGTTTCCATCGAAGAATTTTCTTTGGACAAAAGAATCCGCGAGTCCAATCTTGATAAAAAATATACATTTGATACTTTTGTCGTAGGTTCTAATAACGATATTGCGCAGGTTACCTCGCTTGCAGTAGCGGAATCGCCGGGTGAAATATACAACCCCCTCTTTATTTACGGAGGCGTAGGTCTTGGAAAAACCCACCTGATTCAATCCATTGGAAATTTTATTTTGTCCAATAATCCAAACGCAAAAGTATTGTATACGACCAGCGAATCTTTTACAAACGAAGTCGTAGACCTTTTAGGAAATAAAAAGCACAAAACGCCTCAGGAGGACATTATTGAATTCCGTCAGAAATACAGAAATGTAGACGTTTTGCTGATTGACGATATTCAGTTTATTTCTAATAAAGAAAGAACACAGGAAGAAATTTTTAATATTTACAATGATTTATTTTTAAAGCATAAACAAATTGTATTTACTTCCGATAAAAAGCCAAAGGACATGGAAGGCATCGAGGAACGTCTGATCAGCAGATTTGCGCAGGGCTTAACCGTTGATATCCAAAATCCGGATTATGAAACCCGAATGGCTATTCTGAAAGATAAAGCGACTGCGCTTGGTTATGAGCTTGATGAATCCGTACTCCAATACATTGCAAATCATTTTACCTCCAATGTGCGTGAACTCGAAGGCTCGCTGACAAGAGTGATTTCTTTTTCCAAAATAGAGAGGAAAGAAATCACGATTGATTTTGCAAAAGATGTGTTAAAAGATTTGGTATCGCCTGACCAGACAGAAAAAATAACCTGTGAAAATATTATTGATATCGTCGCGGATCATTATCAGATTTCCGTTTCCGATATCTGTTCTTCCAAAAAGAGCAGGGAATTTACGATTCCACGTCAGGTATGTATGTATCTGTGCAGGGTTTATACGGATTATTCGCTTGAGGCGATTGCAGACGTGCTGAAAAAAGATAATCATGCGACCATCAGTTACGGCTACAACAAAATCAAAAAAGATATGGAAACCGATGATTCCATTAAAAATACAATAGAGATACTGAAAAAGAAAATAAATCCAAAATAAAATGTGGATAAGTTTGTGAATAACCCTTTTATTTTGGTTGATAAGACGGCTGATAAAATGTTAATAAAAATTAAAACTTCACCCGCCTGATTTTAAACTTCAGATTTTTTCTTAACATCAGTAATGCGGCTTTGATAATACATATATTTTTTATTAACACCTTATTATTTTCATACTTTCTTACAGCATCAGTATGAAATCGTTTTTTTATCATATTATCAATGCTTAATATTATGATTATCTTAATTATATATTTATTGATACGCCGCATTTTTCCGGTATCTGAAAATTTATCAATATATGAAACAAAGGAGATCAACTATGAAACTTATTTTTCAAAAGTCCGATTTAATATCCGGCATTAACATCGTGATGAAGGCTGTTTCATCTAAGACGACCATGTCTATTCTGGAATGTATTTTAATTGACGCCACTGAAGGAAATATTAAATTCGTGGCAAACGACATGGAACTCGGTATCGAAACCGGCGTGGAAGGTGAAATCATTGAAGCGGGCAGCATTGCCATCGACGCAAAGATTTTTTCTGAGATTGTCAGAAAACTTCCTGACAGTGATGTTGTTGTTGAAGTCCATGATGAAACAAAAGCAAATATCACCTGTGAAAATGCGAAGTTTAATATTCTCGTAAAATCTGCAGATGATTTTTCTAATCTTCCTGCTATTGTTAAGAAAGATAAAATTACAATTTCAGAATATTCTTTAAGGGAACTTATCAAGCAGACGACCTTTACCATCAACGAAGCAAACAAAAATAAAGTGCTGACGGGCGAACTGTTTGAAGTAAAGGGAGACCGGTTAAAGGTCGTTGCGTTAGATGAATTCAGAATTGCAATCCGTAATATTCAGTTAAAAGAAGAATACGGAAACTTTAAGGTGCTTGTTCCGGGAAAATCTTTAAATGAAATCAGCAAAATTCTGACAGGCGATATGGACGACGAGGTCAATATTTATTTCACAAGCAATCATATTCTCTTTGAATTTGGAAATACAAGAGTTGTTTCCAGACTGATTGAAAGTTCTAATTATTTTGATACGGACAAAATGATTAGCAGCGATTATAAGACAAAAATTGATATCAATAAAAAAGATTTGGCAGAATGTATTGACAGAGCGACCCTGTTGATTAAAGAGGGCGACAGAAAGCCGGTATTTTTTACGATTAAAGATACGGAGCTGGAATTGTCCATCAATACTTTTATCGGCTCTATGGACGAAGCCATTCCTGTTTCTAAGGAAGGCGCTGACATGATGATTAGTTTTAACCCGAAGTTTATCATTGATATTTTGAGAATTTTAGATCAGGAGCAGGTGAGCATTTACTTTACAAATCCGAAAGCGCCATGCTTTATCCGAGATGAAGAAAATTCTTATATTTATGTCGTACTTCCGGTTGTCCAGTAAATTCTTTTAGATTTTAGATAATATGAAGTGACCTCACATTTGTACCATCGTGGATTTACCTGTATACTAGAGATTGTCAAAATCAACG
>CANRMF010000025.1 GCA_947631665.1 uncultured Lachnospiraceae bacterium
CCGATATTGTCCACATAGAGCGAATAACTCGTCAGCCAGTTAATTGCCGGAAAATGTCTCTTGTACGCCAACGCGGAATCCAATCCCCAGAATACTTTTACAATACGAAGCGTCGCCTGAGACACCGGCTCGGAAATATCTCCGCCCGGAGGGGAAACTGCCCCGATAACGGAAAGCGCGCCGTCCCTTCCTTCGCTGCCGAGTGTAACCACATCTCCGGCTCTCTCGTAAAACTGCGCCAGCCGGCTTCCCAAATACGCCGGATATCCTTCTTCACCCGGCATTTCTTCCAGTCGTCCTGACATTTCACGAAGCGCCTCTGCCCAGCGCGATGTGGAATCTGCCATCAGGGCTACGGAATATCCCATATCCCTGAAATATTCAGCAATCGTAATACCGGTATAAATGGACGCTTCTCTCGCCGCCACCGGCATATCTGATGTATTTGCAATTAAGACCGTCCGCTCCATCAGCGACTCTCCTGTTTTCGGATCCTTCAACTGAGGGAACTCATTGAGCACGTCCGTCATCTCGTTTCCACGCTCGCCGCAGCCGATGTAGACCACAATATCCGCCTCAGCCCATTTTGCAAGCTGATGCTGAATAACGGTCTTTCCGCTTCCGAACGGCCCCGGTACAGCGGCAACGCCACCTCTCGCAATCGGGAACAGTGTATCGACCACTCTCTGTCCTGTAATCAGCGGTTTGTTCGGCGCTTTTTTCTCCTGATATGGTCTTCCGCGGCGTACCGGCCACTTCTGCATCAGTGTCAGCGGCTTTTCTCCGGCTTCTGTCTTTACGACAGCCACCGTCTCCGTCACATCATAATTTCCCGCTTCAATGGAAACAATCTCGCCTTCCACGCCATATGGCACCATGATTTTCTGTGTCACAACCGCAGTTTCTTTCACTGTGCCGATTACATCTCCCGCAACGACATGCGCTCCGACCTGAACAGTCGGAACAAAATCCCATTTCAACTCTCTTTTCAGAGATGGAACGGAAATGCCCCGCTTTAACAGATTTCCGGAAATTTTCATGATGTCGTCCAGCGGTCTCTGAATTCCGTCATAAATACTTCCAATCAGTCCCGGCCCCAATTCCACAGACATCGGCGCGCCGGTTGAAACGACCGGCTCTCCCGGCCCCAGACCGGCTGTTTCCTCATAAACCTGAATGGAAGCGCGGTCATCGTGCATTTCGATGATTTCACCAATCAGATTCCGGTTGCTCACCTTTACCACATCAAACATATTTGCGTCGCGCATTCCCTCAGCGATTACCAGAGGGCCTGCGACTTTTTTGATTGTGCCCTTACTATTTTCCATCTTTATTTCCTTCCTGTAAACTTAATTTTTATGAAAACAAAATATCTGAGCCAATCGCCTGCTCAACACTGTTTTTCACTCCCAAAACTCCGGCGCCGGTATTTCCCGCAACGCCCGGAATTAAAATAATTGCCGGCGTAATCAGCTCCTTATATTTTTCAAGTTCGTCCCCGATTTTTTCCGCCAGTGATTCCACAATATAAATCATGGCGTAGGAACCTTTTACCAGCCTTCGTATCTGATGCACTGCCTCTGTTTTATCCTCCACCGGAAAAACATCAATTCCTAAAGCGCCAAATCCGTAAATACTGTCATAATCACCGATTACTGCTGCTTTATGCATACATTTTCCTTACCCTTTCTTTTATAAAATCTTCTTCAAAACCGTTCTGTATTCCGAGAAGAATCATCTTTGCCGTCTTGATTTCATTGAGCCGCGCTACCGCATAAGCAATCACCGGCCCAATCGTAAAAGCCCTGTACTTCTGGCTTTTCATTTCTTCAATCACCAGATTGTCGCACCAACATTCAAACACCGATGCGGAAGTTTTCAACGCCTCGACGCCGTCTTTGTAACCGGCGGATTCGAGATAACTGCTGATTCCCTCAATTCCATTGACGCTTGCCGATTTGAGTTCTGAAACGCTGATTCCCGCGCAGGAAACAAGCGCATTGTCCAAAAACTGCGCGTCTTTTCCGGATTGCACGCCGCGCACAGCGATTTTAATATCCGCGACTGTCACCTGAATGTCCGCATACTTTTGAATCAGTTCATTTTCCGAATTTTTTCCGGCTTCCCTGATTGCTTCCAGCGCAGCGCGGTCAATCACCAGATCGCACAACTGTCCGTCGCCGGTTCTCAAAAGAATTTCCGTCGCTTCCTTCGCCGGCTCTGCCATTCCCTTTGGAAGACGTTCGTAATTTCCCTCGCGGATACACTCTTTTAAAAACTGCGGTTTTTCGCCGACACCGTCAATAAACACATTTGCTGTTTCCTGTTCGGTGCAGACCTGTTTAATCGCCGCCTTTAGATTATGGTATATGTCCGGCAGCGTCAAAATCGCATATTCCTCCGGTTCGTCTACAATTTCTTCTAACACCCGATATGTTTTTTCTTTTTCCACAGACATCATTTCATCAAGCGTCAGGGACTCGTTTCCATTTCCCCAGCCGCGATCTCTTAAAAACGTCAGTCCCTCCTCAAAGGTCTTCATTCCCGCAAGCTGACTCATGTCGTCGTCTGTCAGAAGTCCGCTCTCTAACGCCCGGATTCTTGCCACACCGTAGGTATAGTCTTTTTCCATGACATTTCCTCCTATCCCATCAGTGCTTCGGAGGCGATGTCTCTCAAACGCTCCCTGTTTGTATCAAACAAAGCCTTTAATGTGCAGTTTTCTTCAATCATGCCGTATTTCAGGATAAAACCGTCAGAAATCGGCGCAGGGGTTTTGGAAATTTCCAGACTGCCGCCTTTTTTTGCCGCCGTTTCGCAGATTTTCTGTTTCACATCTTCTGTCAGCTCTGCAAGGTCTTTTTTTCCAAAACAGATTTCCCCGTCCTTTGGCAGCGCGTTTTCCTCTAAAATCTTCATCAGCATGGAAAAATACTCCTGAGCCGGCAGGGCCGTCATCTTCTGATAAGCCCTCTCCAACACCTGCTCAATATTGTCCTGTTTTGCCTTTAATATGGCGTTTCGCATACGGAAATCCGCGCCGGATTCTGCCTTACTCTGATACAGTTCCCTCTCCTGAAGCGCTTTCTTCTCAAAGTCAGCGACCTCGCCGGCGACGGCCTCTTTTTTTTCGGCAAGATAGTTGTCGCAGTAATCCTGCGCTTCTTTTAAAATCTCTGCCGCTTCGGCGTCTGCCTTATTTTGAATTTCATTGATAATCTTTTCTAATCCGCTCATATCTCTTTCCTATCTTTTCCCGTATTTTATACTTCAAATCCGGTTCTTCTTTTATAATGCAATTCCGGTGATTGCAAGGAAAGAAATTAAAAGCGCTAAGATGGCGTACGTTTCTACCATTGCCGGGAAAAGCATTGCCTTACCGAACTGCTCCGGTCTCTTTGCAATAATTCCGATACTGGCTGCGGAAGTCTTTCCCTGATATTTGCCGGAAACAAGACCTACAACGCCCATCGGAAGGCACGCCGCAAGAATCTGAAGTCCTGCAATCGCTGATACGGCAACGCCGCCGCTTCCGATAATACCAATCTTTGACAATGCAATAAAGCCAATCAGCAGACCATACAAACCCTGTGTACCCGGTAAAAGCTGCATAATCAATACCTTTGCAAACTTTGTCGGATCCTCAGTCATAACGCCGGACGCTGCCTGTCCCGCAATACCAACGCCGATTGCGGAACCCATTCCTGCCATCAATACTGCCAACGCTGCTCCAAGTAAGGCATAAAACATACCTAAATTTCCTAAAAATGCTCCCATTTTGTCCTCCATTCTGCCTTTCGGCTTTTACATTTTTAATTTATTTGAATTTATAATAATAAAAAACTATTCTTTCCACGCCCGGACATCTATGATGCCTTTTCCTTTACGCGGTTGAAATCGGAATATTTCGTGTCCGTCTGAAACGGCTTAAACTCTCTCCCACCGCCCTCGTAGAACTTACCGAAAAATTCTACAAACTGAAGTCTGTTCGTATGCACATAGGCGCCCAAAAGATTGATTGCCATATTAAAGGTGTGCCCGAATACAAAGACGACAATAAACAAAATCACGCCTCCGACGCTGCGTCCGCCCATCGCCGCCATCGTATTGATAACCTGAGCGATAACGCCGGTCGCCAGACCAAGCGCCAGAAGTCTCGAATAAGACAGCAGGTCGCTGAGCCAGCTCGTCGTATCATAAAGGCTGTACGCGCCGAGCAAAAGTCTCTTTGCCGGATTTTTCGCGCGTCTTCCCGCCATCAGCAAAATCCCCAGCATACCGGCTATAGTCAGAATTTTTGCCAATAGATTCAGCCAGTCCGGAAAATGAACCTGACCGCCCACAAATGCGGAAAAGATACTGGTCGGTATCAGCATCAGTATCAGACCAATCAAAAAGAAATACCACATCAGCACGTCAAAGATAAAGCCGGTCACGTCTTTATCCCTCAACAGCAGATACCCCTTAATGCCAAGTCCGGTAAACAGATGAATAATGCCGAAAATCATACAGTAAATCAACATTCGCATCGGCGACGTCACCGGTTCAAACCACAGCGGCGGAATCGCAATCTCCCTGCCAAAGAAGGTACTGCTGATAACGGACACCGCATTTCCGAAATATCCGCCGAACAAAATTCCCCAGATCAGCGTGGAAATTCCGCAGTACATAAACATACGGAAGGTCTGCGCCATCGTCTCGGACATACGCGGAAACTTCTTTAACAGGATAAAACAGCCTAAAAACATTAAAAGTCCATACGCCGCATCAGACAGCATAATGCCGAATAAAAAGTAATAAAACACTGCGGTAAACGCCGTCGGATCAATTTCCTTTTTCGTCGGAAGGGCAAACGATTTGACCACTCCCTCCACAGCGCCGGTAAAGCGGTTGTTTTGGATTACGACCGGCACTTCGTCCGATGCCTCTGCCGCTTCACTCTCAAAAAACGCCGTATAGTTTTCCTCGATGTAGGTCTTTAAAGGCTCTACCTCTTTTTCCGGCATATATCCGGTAATAAAAAATGTATATTTTGACTGAAGCAGCTCGCCCAACACCTTATATTTTGCCGAACGGGTACGGTAATAATCTCCCAACAGCCGGATTTCATTGCGCAGCCCTGCGTTCTGCGAAATCTGCTCTTTGAGAGCGGAAATCTCTTTTTCGACAGCTTCAATCCGTTTTCTCCGGTTTTCCATAGAAACCTTTGGAAGATGGTGCGCTACGACCGGCGGTCTGGTAAAGCCGAGTTTTCTCAGAAACAGTTCTGCTTTTCCTGCGGTTTCCTTTAAGAAAATGCAGGAAATATACGTCTGGTACTTGTCCTGATGAACTACCTGAATATACAAATCCTCCGGAGAATCCATCTCCCCCATTTTTTTCCACAGCGTCGCATTGTCGTAAGAGCCGGAAATACACCCGATCATGTGCGTCGTCTGTTTTGTTCCCGCCTCATTCATCGCAACGTCCATAGAAATCCATGGTTCAAGCGTCTGAATTTCTTCCTGAAGCTTTACAATGTCTGCATTTTTTTCATCAATCTGTTTTTTCAGGGAAATCATTTCCGATACCTGATTCATCAATTCCTGCTGTCTGCCTGCCACCGCATAATAACTTTCGGAATCAATCTCCCGCCGTCCCTCCAACGAAGACAGCATCGACGTTTTTTCCGGACAGTATTCCTGAAGAATTTCCAGCGCATGTTCGGACAGCGCTGCATTTTTATCAAAAATTGATATCTGCGTTGCAGTGTTCATCTTTGATAAAAGTTCCTGATCTTCGGGATTTTTCTTTTTTCCGGAATGAAGAAGCTTTTCCTCGATTTCCAGACAGCCTTTGCGCTGTAAAAGCTCCAGAATATTTTTTCTATTTTCCTTGATTGCGCAAATCACAATTTTGCGCATATTTAAAACTGCCATGCCTTTTTCCTGCTATCCGACCAGCGTCCGGATAACTGCCTCTACGGCACCTTCCATTTTTTCTGATGCTTCCTGATTGATTTTTGAGACTTCCTTCTCTGTCTGCAAATCTGCCTGTTTTGTTTTTTCATTGCAGGAAGAAATCGTCTCCTCCATCGCCTGCGCGCTCTTTTCCTTCGCTTTTTCAAGCTGCGCGCTCCGGAACAGGTCTGCTTCCTTCTTCATTTCTTCTTTCATTTCGGAAGCCTTTGTTTTTGCCGCTTCTACCTTTTTTTCAGCAACGGCTTCCGCATTTTTAATTGCATCTATGGTATTCTGAATCAAGTCCGCCCCTCCTTTATTTTCATTCTGTTATAATCGTCTGATTTCAGTATTTTCTGTAACAGTCCAAACGGCCGGTATGGGTTGACCGTCTCATATCCTATACTATATAACTTTCACTGAAATAAATCTACTTTTTTTTGTTAGAAATCCATTTTTCCATTGAAAGCAGATATGCGCTGCGTGACGGGTTTAAACAGACGAAAGTCCATAGAAAAAGCAGCCGCCCCAATCAAAAATCCGTTTTGATTAAAGCCGCCGCTTTTTTCTCTTATTCTGCCTGAAACTTCATTGTAAAAATAACGCCCTTTTCCGTATTCTGCGCAAAACATTCCCCGTCATGATTTTTGACAATCGAACGGACAATGTAAAGTCCCAGTCCGATATTGGCGTTATCTTCCCTGCTCTTTTCGCTGAAATAACTGTTCCAGATTTCCTCAAAATCCTTTTCCGGAATATTTTTTCCCTGATTATAAACCGACAGATAGGCAAAACCGTCTTTTTTCATCAGGGTTACCTCGACATTGCTGTAAGGCTTTGCATGTTCATAGGCGTTAATCATAAAATTGTTAAACGCCTGTTCAATCTGCTCCGGATTCATCTTGATATAAATATCCGGCTGGATATCAAAAGAACACTGAAGATTTTTATTGCTCAGCCAGTCCATATATTTATTTTTCTGGTTATTGAGCAGTACCGAAAGATTTTTTCGCTCCAGTACGTTTTTCTGCTCGATATCGTCCATAAATGCAGAATTTAACATCTCACGGATCAACGTGGACATCTTTTCGATTTCTTCCATAATGGAATCGTAATACTCGCCCACCGCTTCCGGATAGTCCATATTCAGAATTTCCACCTGACTGGACACAATGGCAAGCGGCGTCTTCAACTCGTGCGTGGCTGTCTGGATAAACTTTTTCTTTCTTGCATCAAGCTCGGCCAAATCCCTGTTCTGCATTTTAAGCAGATAGTTATAATTTTTCGCTTCTATGAGATTGTCGGAAATTTTGTCATACATTTCCTGAACAATCTTTGCAAGCTGCCCGATTTCATCGTCCGGAAACTTATATTTTTCATAGGAAACATTTTCTTTTTCCGACATACTTTTTGCCATATCGCCAAGTTTTTCTATCGGCTTGACCGTCTTATTGGTCAGATAAAACGAAAACAGAATTCCAAGCAAAAGGGCAACAAGCATTTCCATAAGCAGAAAATGTCCGCTCATTTGGACGCTTTTATCAACGGATTTCATATAGATATTAAACCATACATAATACGTTTTATCATTTTGGATAATGCGTCCCTGAAGTAAAATCTGTTTGTTATCCAAATACTGCGGCGTGGCATTTTCCACATACTGGTCAAGATATTCCTTTGCAATCACAATTCTTTTCCGCTTAGAACTTGTCGTGTAAACTCTTTTTCCCGCGCGGGCAATATGAAGGGAGTACCCTGCCTCGTCAATAGCGTCCAATTTTGCCCGCTCTTTTCCGGACAGTTTTTCCAAGTCCATCTTTTTGATTTCCTGATAATACTGCTGCATCTCTTTTTTTGTGGCGTAGATAAAATAATCTTTTGCACAAAAATTATAAATCAGAATCATTCCGCCAATCAGAAAAAACAGAAAAATCGCAATCTGAATCAGATATTTTGTTTTAATCTTTTTGATATTCTTAATCCTCACGCTCAATCACCTCAAACCGGTATCCAACGCCGTAAATAGACTGGATATACGGGTGCTTGTCCGTCATTTTTTTCCGGAGCTGTTTAATCAGCGTATCGACTGTCCGAATATCCCCGTCGTATTCAAATCCCCATACGGCGTTAAGTATTTTTTCCCTGCTCACGACAATATTTTCATTTTCCGCGAAATAAACGAGCAGTTCAAATTCTTTTGGCGTCGTTTCAAAATATCTTCCGTCAATATACGCTTTCCGGTAATTTTTTTCCAGCCTGAGCGCACCCCGTTCAATTGCGTTCGGCCCCTTCTCGTCGTCTTTTCCAATCAGTTTTTCCATGTGTGCTAAAAGAACCGTCATCAGGAACGGTTTTGTAATGTAATTGTTTGCGCCGCTGTTTAAGCCTTCTAACTGATCCTCCTCAGACTCTCTGGCAGTCAGCATGATAATCGGCACCTGCGAATATTCCCGAATCGTCTTTAACACCTCTATTCCGTCAATATCAGGCAGCATTCCGTCAAGCAGAATGATATCAATCTTTTTGCTGTTTTGAAAAAATAAATCAATGCCATCATTGCCATTGACTGCGGTAAACACCTCAAAATTATTCCGGCGGAAAAATTTTGAAAGGACTTCCCTTAATTTCTGGTCGTCCTCAACCATCAGAACAACTCTCTTATCTTTCATCATTTCTTCATACCTCACACTAATTTTTTTCTCAATATAAATTCGGGTGTCAAAAGGGGGGCTTTTGGCACTTTAATCCAATATACTAAAAAGATGTGATAACATTGTGTCTTAATTATGGTTTAACATTTGAACAAAATGCGCGCCCAAACGGCGCGCACTTTATCTGACGTTATAAAACTTTTTTCAGGACTCAAGGTCACTGGCTTCAATGTAATCGTATTTCTGCTTTAAATCGAGCTGCTGGTTTTTAATGCTGACGGTCACGCCCGGTGCCACTGATTTTGTAATAAAGGCGTTACTGCCTATCACCGCATTTTTCCCGATGACCGTCTCGCCGCCGAGAATGGAAGCGCCGGCGTAGATTGTGACATTGTCTTCAATGGTCGGGTGCCGCTTTGCTCCTTTGAGCCGCTGGCCTCCTCTCGTGGAAAGCGCTCCAATCGTCACGCCCTGATATACTTTTACATTATCTCCGATAATCGTCGTTTCCCCGACGACAATGCCGGTGCCATGGTCAATAAAGAAATATTTTCCAAGCGTTGCTCCCGGGTGAATATCAATTCCGGTCTTGCTGTGCGCCTGTTCCGTCATCATACGCGGAAGAATCGGAATTCCAAGCAGAAACATTTCATGCGCAAGGCGGTTTACGGTAATGGCGTAAAGTCCCGGATAGCATAAAATAATTTCATTTTTATTAAACGCCGCAGGATCGCCGTCAAAGGTCGCAAGCACGTCTGTCTCCGTATATTCGCGCACCTTTGGAATTTTTTGAAAGAACTCTAACGACATCTGGCGCGCTTTTGCTTCAATCTCCTCCTGCGTGCGTCCCGCATATTCCGGAAGCTGCCTTAACACCATGCTGATCTGTTTATTCAGATTAAAAATCACATCTTCAATCAGCACCGTAAGTCTGCTGTGATCATTGTAAAAACGGTATGCCTTATCCCGATAATATCCCGGAAAGACAATATTCAGCAACTTTTGGGTGATGTCCTCCACCACCTTTGTGTCCGGCTGGTCAAATGACTCAATCTTATCGATTGTCCGTTCGTTTTCATAATCCTTCAGAATATCTCCGACAATATTTTTAATTTCTGATTCTATTTTATTCTGCATCTCCTGCCTCCTTTTTCCGGCACAGGCGCCAATCTAAACAATTATTATATCTTATGCGGCGTTTCGTTACAGGTTCCCCTGCCGCTGAGATTTTCTGATCCTAATTATTATCTCCGAGATGATTTTTAATCGCTTCAAACAGTTCGTCATAAGTATCGTAAGCAGGATACTGCGGATATTCCGCTTTAATCGCTTCCGTCGTCTTAAACAAAAAGCCTGCCTTACTTGCCTCAATCATGCCCAGATCGTTATGGCTGTCGCCGCTTGCAATCGTATCGTACCCAATGGACTGCAGGGCTTTTACCGTAGTATATTTCGATTTTTCACACCGCATCTGGTATCCGGTAATCTCACCGTTTTTTGCGACCTCAAGGGAATTACAGAAAATCGCCGGCCAGCCGAGTTTTTTCATCAGCGGTTTTGCAAACTGGGTAAACGTATCGCTTAAAATAATCACCTGCGTCAGTTCCCTTAAACGGTCTAAAAATTCTTTTGCGCCCGGTATCGGATCAATCTTTGCAATCGTCTCCTGAATTTCCTTTAATCCGAGTCCATGCTCTTTTAAAATGCCAATCCGGTAACGCATGAGTTTATCGTAATCCGGCTCGTCCCTCGTCGTCTTTTTTAATTCCTCAATGCCTGTCTCCTTTGCAAAGGCAATCCATATCTCTGGAACGAGCACTCCCTCCAAATCCAAACACACTATATCCATCGTCGTCCTCCAGTATTTTTTATCTATTGATGTAATCTTATGCCCTGATAACCCATTATGTTTTTCACAGCGCCATAGATTTCTTAGTGATTATAGCACATTTTACCCGATATTTTAACTTTTTTTAAAATATATACAATTTCTTTACACTTTATTTCCAATTTTCATGTATAATAATGAAGTATTGTTTTGAAATGAAAAATGAATTTAAGAATATTGGCGAGGCTTTATGGAACATTTAAGTAAACAGAGATGGATTGCCGATCCTGCCATCGGACTGACTGACGCGCAGGTGCGCGAAAAAATAAGAAATGACCAACAGAATATCAAAGTGGATTCTTCGACACAGACCGTACGGGAAATTATTATTTCCAATGTATTTACTTACTTTAATTTTATTTTCGCAGTGTTAGCCCTGCTGCTGATTCTTGTCGGGGCGTTTACGAATTTAACTTTTTTACCGGTCATTATTTCCAATACGCTGATTGGTATTGTTCAGGAACTGCGCTCTAAAAGAGTCTTAGACAAATTGTCTATTTTAAACGCTCCGCGCAGCACCGTTGTCCGAAACGGCAGACGCTTTGAGATTGACGCCGAACAGCTCGTGCAGGACGATATTGTGATTTTTTCCGCAGGAAACCAGATTCCGGCGGACGCCACAATTCTGCAGGGGACAGTGAATGTCAATGAAGCGCTGATTACGGGCGAGGCGGACGATGTTGTAAAAAATGAAAACGACGCGCTTCTCTCCGGAAGTTTTATCGTGTCCGGCGAATGTGTCGCAAGGCTTGAGCGGGTTGGCCGCGAGTCTTACGTTTCCCAGCTTACGCTTGAGGCGACAAAGTCCCGCCGCCATGAGCAGTCAGAAATGATCCGCTCGCTCGACCGTCTTGTAAAAATCGTGGGCGTCATTATTATTCCGGTGGGAATTGTCCTGTTTGCACAGCAGTTTTTCTTTTCCGACGCAACGCTCAAAGAAAGCGTCACCGGCATGGTTGCCGCCGTCATCGGAATGATTCCTGAAGGTCTTTATCTGCTTGCAAGCGTTGCCTTAGTCGTCAGTGCGATGCGTCTTGCCGGGAAAAAAGTCCTGCTGCATGATATGAAATGTATTGAAACGCTTGCGCGCGTCGACGTGTTGTGCGTGGACAAAACCGGAACGATTACCGTACCGGATATGGAGGTTGGTGGTCTGTGTCTGCTCGGTGAAGCGACCGACTATGACGAACAGCAGGCAATGCAGCTTCTCTCTGATTTTTCCGCCGCCATGACCGCTGACAACGCTACCATGAAAGCGATGAAACAGTATTTCCAGCTTCCTGCTGTCAACCAAGCAGAAAATATTATTTCGTTTTCTTCTGCGACAAAATACAGCGCCGCCATCTTTGAGGGCGTCAGTTATGTGCTCGGAGCGCCGGAGTTTCTTCTTTCCGACAGACTCTCCGATTACGCAAAGGAAATCGAACAGTTTAGCAACAGAGGATACCGCGTGGTCGTCTTTGGCACTTATGACGGGACGGTAAGCGGAGAACCTCTCAGCCACAGCATCGAACCGATTTGTCTGGTGTATTTCTCCAACGCGATCCGCAGCGGCGCGAAAGACACTTTTTCTTATTTTAAAAAATGCGGCGTAGACATCAAAGTGATTTCCGGAGATAATCCTGCGACCGTATCGGAAATTTCCCAAAAGGCGGGGATTGCATTTGCCGAGCGTTATATTGACGCCTCGACGCTGAATACGAAAGAGGAAATCGAGCAAGCTGCCGGCCGCTACACAGTGTTCGGGCGGGTGACGCCGGAGCAGAAGCAGTTGTTGATTAACGCCCTGAAACATCAGGGACATACGGTGGCAATGACCGGCGACGGAGTCAATGATGTTTTGGCGCTCAAAGACGCGGATTGCAGTATTGCGATGGCTTCCGGCAGCGAGGCGGCTGCGAATGTTTCCCAACTGGTACTGCTCGATTCGGACTTTTCGCGTATGCCCTCCGTCGTTTTGGAGGGGCGGCGCGTCGTCAACAATATCCAGCGTTCCGCGAGCCTGTTCCTTGTAAAAAATATATTTTCCCTTTTGATGGCGGTCTTTTCCATGCTGTTTATGTTCAGTTATCCGTTAGAGCCGTCTCAGATTTCGCTCATCAGCGTTTTTACGATTGGTATTCCTTCCTTTGTGCTGGCGCTGGAGCCAAACCACAGCCGGATTCGCGGAAAGTTCCTGACGAATGTATTTTTAAAGGCGCTTCCCGCAGGACTGACGGATTTTATTGTCGTGGCAGGCCTTGTCGTGTTCTGCAATGAATTTCATGTCGATGAACATTGTATTTCCACCTCCTGCACGATTTTACTTGCGATTGTCGGCTTTATGATTTTATATAAAATTGCCCAGCCTATGACAAAACTGCACTGGGCGCTGTTCATTACCATGACGGTCGGCTGGCTGTTTTGTATGCTGTTTGTCAGAAAACTGTTTTCCATTACGGATATTACAAGACAATGCACAATGCTGCTGATTGTCTTTGCGATTATTACGGAACCCCTGCTTCGATATTTCTATCGGCTGTGTATCCATATTTTAAAACGGATTGAACGGCACCACGAAAAACACTAAATTACTTTCAATGCAAAGGAGATTTTTATGTCTGAAACAAAATTTACGGGAACGGATACTTATGTAGCGTCCAGAGAACTGATGGCTGCGGTGGAGGTCGCCGCAAAACTGGAAAAACCCCTGCTCGTCAAGGGCGAACCGGGCACCGGAAAAACAATGCTTGCCGACGCTGTGGCAAAAGCGCTCGGCAAAGAACTTCTGATTTGGAATATCAAATCCACGACCAAAGCGCAGGACGGACTCTATATGTACGACACGATACAGCGTCTTTATGACAGCCAGTTCGGAGAAGCGGGCGTCGATAATATTGCGCAGTACATCAAACTCGGAAAACTTGGCGAGGCGTTCAAAAAAGAGGAACAGGTCGTCCTGCTGATTGACGAGATTGACAAAGCCGATTTGGAATTTCCAAACGACTTGCTCTGGGAATTGGACAAGATGGAATTTTATATCCACGAGACCAAAGAAACCGTCCGCGCAAAAGTCCGCCCGATTGTGATTATCACATCAAATGCGGAAAAAGAACTGCCGGACGCATTTCTGCGGCGCTGTATTTTTCATTATATTGATTTCCCGAATGAAGCGCTGATGAAGCAGATTGTCAACGCGCATTTTGAACATCTCGAAGAACACCTGTTAGACAGCGCAATGAAGGCGTTTTACCGGATCCGCTCTATCCGCGACGTCCGCAAAAAGCCGAGCACTTCTGAGCTGATTGACTGGCTGCGCGCCCTGATGATTGGCGGAATCAACCCTGATGAAATTCAGGAAAAACTTCCATTTTTGGGAGTGCTGTTGAAAAAGGACGAGGATTTGGAACTCGTCAGGGAATTAAACCGATAAAATTGTAGGAATGATATAATGTTTACTCCATTTTTTTATATTTTAAAAGCAAACGGTCTGAATATTGCAACAACAGAATGGCTGACGCTGATGGACGCTTTAGACAAAGATTTGGCGCACTCGGATTTTACGGACTTTTATTATCTGTGCAGAACCATTCTGGTGAAAAGCGAAAGCGATTATGATAAGCTGGACGCTGCTTTTTTAGAATATTTCAAACAAATCAAGGAACAGAAACTCAATTTGGAACAAATTGACAAATGGCTCCACAACGACGCCAAAGAAGGCACAATGAGCAAACCGGAAATGTACCGCGATATGCGTACCAAACGCGAGGCAAAAGAGGTGCACCGTCTGTTCCGCGAGCGTCTCGGCGAACAGCACACCGAACACAATGGCGGCAACTACTGGATTGGCACCGGCGGCGGTTCTGAATTCGGCAAAAACGGTCATGTTGCCGGAGGGATTCAGTTAGGCGACAAGGCAGGTATGAAAACTGCCTTTGCAGTGCTTGGCGAGCGCCGCTACAAAGACTTCCGCCATGACAGAAAACTTACTTCACGCCAGTTTCAGACGGCGTTTCGTGAGCTTCGCCAGTACTCCAGAAAACTCGATCTGCCGAAAACGGAGTTGGATATTGACGCCACGATTGATTCCACCTGTAATCAGGGCGGATATTTAAAACTGGAATTTGAGCAGCCGCGCAAAAACACGGTCAAGCTGATGCTTTTATTTGACAGCGGCGGTTCGATGTATCCTTACAGCGAGCTCTGCAATGAATTGTTTTTGTCCGTCCATAAAGCAAATCATTTTAAAGACGTCAAAACCTACTACTTTCATAACTGCATCTATGCAAAACTCTATAAAAATCCGGAATGCGACAGTGGCGACTGGATAGACACCACATGGGCTTTCAAAAACTATAACAAAGATTACAAAGTCATTATTGTCGGCGACGCCGGAATGGCGCCGGAGGAATTTCACGACAAAAACGGAAATTACAGCGGTCCGAACAACGGACTTTCCGGTTATGAATGGATTCAGCTTTTCAAGAAAAAGTATCCGCATACCATCTGGCTCAACCCAAGTTTTCATGGGGATTTATCCAATATGTACTGGCTGGAGTCCGAGCGGCTGATCCGCGAGGAAATTGATATGTTTCCTTTGACCATCGACGGATTGAAGCGCGGTATCAAAAAACTGATGCATGATAAATAGCAGCCGCCACCGGCTGCTATTTGTATGTTCTTTTCTGTGATTGTACTTTCTTTCCTACTGTCCTACGTTCTTTTCTGCGATTGTACTTTCTTTCCTGCTGTCCTACACCCTTTTCTGCTACTGTATTTCCTCTCCTGTCACTGCATTGATTAAAACCTGTTCCACTCTTTTTTCCTCACCATTTTCTTCTATCATATGGCACTGGTATATCGGCGTTACCTTATAGCCGTTTAAAATATCTGTCATATAACATAAATTAAATGAGGTAATCGTATAGGTTTTTCCGTCAGTTCCATTTCCATATTTTTCGGAAATGCAGTCAAGAATCTGCTGAGGCGTTTTGATTTTCAGACGGGTTCCCGTCTTTTGAAACTGCAACGCGCAGGACATTTCCAAAGATTCCAGTCCTCTTTCCGATACCAACGCCAGAATGGAACTGTTCCAATCTTCATAATTCTTATAAATCCCTGCAAATTTGTGGTACTCCACAATATCCTGATATTTTTGTCTGATTGCGAAAAAATAGCAGTTGTCTTTTGATGTCCATTGCTTTTTATATCCCGAAGTATCTTCCCTGCCATTGATATCTTCTGCATATTCTTCTTTTTCCAGCGTTTGATAATCCAGACTGTAACAGGTATATTCGATATCTCCCAATTCAATGCCCAAATGATGTAATTGATTGGTCAAAACATTGAGAGCCTCCTCTCTGGACATAAATGAAAACTCTTTTGTCTTGGAAAATTGATCTCCATTATAACGCGCATCTCTCGGATCAGCCCGAAAACAGTTCATTACATGCCAGTAAAAACTGCTGAAATAATTGACGCCCTCATTTCTGATTACGCTGATGTGACTGCCGTTTTTGTCCTCGTAATATTCCCCGTCGTCTGCGGTATTGTCATATTGCGCTTTTCGGGCATTTTTCAAAAATACCTTTTTGGCAATATTGCCGCATATTTTATGCGGAGTAGCCGTAATCTCATCAATATATTCCGGAGAGTCTTTGATTTCTGTTTCAAGCGACAGATGCGCTCCGGATACACGATACGCCTGACAAACATTTGGGGCTGCCGCCGAAGTTTCCTGACTCTGTGTTTTTCTGCCCAAAATGCAGACTGCCAGCGATAATACAAGCATTGCTACAATCATTTTTCTAAAGAAATACATCTCTCTTTCCTCCTTTATCATGTATTTTCTATAATGATAAAGGATTCATGTAACAAGGTTGTATCATCGTCCTATTTTTGGAAATTATTTTCAAATCCGCAAAATCCGATAACAATTTCTGATTTTTTCCGGCTGATTTTCACCTGCCATTTTGCGCCGTTATCCAGCGCAAATATGACTTTATTCCGAAAGCCGTAATATTTTAAATTCTCCCCAAGCCCGTAATAACTTCCTAAATATTTCTTTATCGTTCCAAGATTTTCCGCGTTATAAGAAAGCAGATGATTGTCCGTTTTTTTGCTCCATTTTTTCATGATACGTCCGAGTTTCTTTCCGGAAACAGACATCATATAGATTTTCCTGCTTTCCCTGTCGGCATAAACGCGCAATGTAATTCCTCTGCTTTCGCTTTTTGCGGGTTCAAACGTAAAAACATCATAGATAATGTCCTGTTTAGAGCGAAGCCTGTACGATGCTTTTTCATGGTCTCCGGCTTCCCTGATACCGGATTTTAACAGATTTTCAGACAATAAATCGTCAATCATTTCATTTCCCAGATACTCCAGCATCAGCCATTGCTCCATATCGTTTTGCAGCCGGTATTGAAGCTGTAAATAACCGCTCCTGTCTTCTTGAAAATCCAAAGCATCTAATGTAATTTTATCCGGATTTTGAAAAGCATATCCAATCGCGTTAATTTTCCTCAGGGTTTCCTGCATACTCTCGTCACCAAACGCCATTTCGGAATTTAACGTTTCATACGCTGTCTTTTCTTCGTATGTCCTGATGACCTGCCGATAGACCAGCTCCGGCAGAAGAAAGGCAACAATTATCAGGGCAATCGCTCCGAATGACACAAATACTTTTTTCATGAACCTTCCCTCCCCGTCATTGCCGGAAAGAGCACCGTTACCGTTGTCCCCTTTTGGGGCGCGCTCCGGATTTCCCATGTCCCATGATGCAGGCTGATGATTTTCTCACAGAGCGCCAACCCTATACCGGCGCTGTTTTCTCCTCCGGCGCGGGATTTGTCAACCATATAAAACGCCTGCCTGACCTTTCCCAGTTCTTCTTTTTTCATACCACAACCATTATCTATAATTAAAATTTTGTATTGCTTCTCTGCCATTTCCCCTACCACTGTAATTGCGCCGTCCGCACCGATTGCTTTTCGGGAATTATCAATCAGGTTATAAAAAAGGGATTGCAAAAGCTCCCGATTTCCCCATATCCGTCCGTTTCCAAAAGAAACGGAAAAACGAATCCGTTCCGTCGCGGGTATGGTACGGAAAACCGACTTGATATTTTCTGTGAAATCCTCCATTGCAATCTGCTGCATTTCAATCTCCTGCCTGTCCAGCAAAATCAGATTTAACAGTTCATGGGAAAGTTTTTCCAGTCTTTTTCCCTGTGAAAAAATATATTCTGAATATTTCCGGCGTTTCTGCTCTGTGAGATTTCTGCTCCGAAGCATATCCGCATAACCGATTACCGAAGTCAGCGGCGTCTTTAATTCATGCGCAAATGCCGCCGTAAATTCTTCCTGCTTTTCTGCTTCCGCCTTTAATTTTTCCATATTTTCCGACAAACGCTCTGCCATCGCATTAAACTGCCGTACCAGCACAGCCACCTCGCCGGTCGTATGAACGTCCGCGCGGCAGTCATAATCACCGTCGGACATTCTGCATACTGTTTCCGTCAGTTTTTTCACCGGGCGTGTCAACAGGCGGGAGGTCACAAAAGAAACTACAATACTCATCAATACCGCAATCATCATATAATCCCTGAATTTTTCAGTCATATATGCTCCATTGTCAAAAGAATCCTGCACATTTTTAAAGACATTCAAAACATATCCGCTGCTGCCGAGCCGCGCCATAGATGCAATCTCAAGATAATGTGTTTCCGCCAGTTGTATAATCCGGTACTTGCACTGATTTTCCTTCAGTCCGTCAGCTTCCATCTTGTGTTCAATCACTTTATTTCCGGTCTGGTAAACCAGTCTGTTCAGTTCGTAAACATTGACTGTATAAACATCTTTCTGCCCTAACTGAAACGGACTGAGTATGTCCTGTAAATCTTTTACACTGACCTCAGCCCTGTCGTTTTTATGTGACAGCTTTAACGCGTTCGTAAATGTATACAAAATCACTCTGTTTTCATTCACTGCACTGTCAATCTCTTTTTCTATGGAATTTTGAAACGTGTCATGAATTATAAAACTGCTGACAAAAGAAAGTATCATAATCATAACGCCTGTCATTGACAGAAAAATTTTCCAAAAAAGTTTCATTTCTGTTCTCCAATATTCAACACAGTCTGTATCCCACTTTATAAACGGACTGAATTTTGTCTTTCCAGTCCAATTTTGCGCGCAGCCGTTGAATATGCAGGTCAATCGTCCGGCTTTCCCCCTGATATTCCTCACGCCATACATTTTCATAGATGCTGTCCCGATAAAGCGCGACATTTTTGTTTTGCACCAGCAGGACAAGCAGGTCAAATTCTTTTGCCGTCAGAGAAACGGGTTTTCCGTCTTTTGTAACTTTCCTTGATGCAAGATTGATTTCCACATTCCCTTCTGAAAAAACGGTGTCGATTTTCCGGTATCTTCTCAGAACGCTCTCTACTCTCGCCATCATCTCTACAATTTCAAATGGCTTTGTAATATAGTCGTCCGCTCCAGACTTTAATCCCTTGACTTTATCCTGTGTACGCCCCATCGCGGTAATAAAAATGACCGGATACCCCAGTTCTCTTGCATACGCCAGTAATTCATATCCACTGATTTTTGGCAGCATAATATCAAGCAGGCACAAATCAAACGTCTCCTGCTCCATCTTCCTCGCCGCCGTCTCGCCGTCATAAACACATACGCAGGAATAACCCTGTTGTTCAAGATTTGCTTCAATCAGTTCTGCAATCAGCCTGTCATCTTCCGCTACTAATATTTGAATCATAAAATACATTCCTTACTGTTCATATAAAGTGATTTTAATTCAGAAATGTTTCTAAGTTGTATCATAAATAATCTTTCAATATCCGCCGCTTTTATCCGGTCTATAGTTTTTCCAGCCGGACCCTGAAGGTAATCTGTCTGGGTGTCTTCATTCCGTCAAACTGTATCACATAAGCGGCATTGTCCGTATCGACCGCTATAATGGTTCCCTCGCCAAAAACCATATGTCTTACGCGTTCATGAACCGCGAACAATTCCTGTTTGGGCGTTTCTTCCAAAAACTTTTCCCTGAGGCGGATATACGCCTTTGCCTCCTCAATCAGACTTTCGTCCGGCTTTTTTGTATACGTTAAAAGCGACTGGTCAATATCGAAAAGAAACCTTGAAGGGAAACGCGGCGTCCTGTCAAAATGGAATCCCTCCGCCTCCGAGAGATACAGCGCCTTTTTTGCCCTTGTCACAGCGACAAACGCCAGTCTCCGTTCCTCCTCCATGCGTTCCAGCGTGTTGGTCTTTCTCGCAGGAAATACCCCTTCATTCATACCGCACAGAAACACATACGGAAACTCCAGTCCCTTTGCCGCATGAACCGTCATCAGTTTCACCGTATCCTGCGTTTGTGCCGCATCATGATTGGTAAACAACGCAATATGGGAAAGATAACTTTCTAACGTCACTTCTTCCCCGCAGGTCGTTTCATATTCATAGACCGACTGCTTTAATTCGGCAAGATTGTCAAGCCTCTCCTGACTTCCCTCTGTGCGCAGCATTTTCTCGTACCCGCTTTTATTTAATAAATCCGCAAGCAGCTCTGAAATCGGTCTGTTTTCATAATCGGCAGACAAACGTTCCATCAGCGTAATAAACTGCTTTGCGTCCGTTTTCTGAAACAGGGGATCGTCTGCGGATTGTATCAGCGCGTCATACAGCGAACACTGATGTTTTCCGGCGTACTCCTGCAGAAAATTCATTCTGCGCTGTCCGATATTTCTCTTTGGCACATTCACAATCCGCAGAAAAGACAAATCATCTTTATATGCAATCATTCTGAGATAAGACAGCGCGTCTTTAATCTCCATGCGGTCAAAAAACTGAACCCCGCTGTAAATCGTGTACGGGATTTTCTTTTGGAGAAAAACTTCCTCAACCGTCCTCGTCACAAAATGCGCGCGGTATAAAATGGCAGTATCCCCGTAAGGTACCTGCTTTTTTCTAAGTTCCTCAATCTGCTCTGCAATCCACTCCGCCTCCTCTTTGGAGGTTTTTGCATGGTGGCAGTAGACCGGCCCGTCCCCGCAGAGCGCGGGAATTAAATCTTTTTTAATCCGATGTACGTTTTTATCAATCAGCGAATTTGCCACGCGTAATATCTGCGGTGTCGAGCGATAATTTTTCATCATCATAATTGTTTTTGCCGGCTTAAAATTGCGTTCAAATTCCAACAGATATTTTCCGTCCGCGCCGCGCCATGTATAAATCGTCTGATCCGGATCTCCCACAACAAAAAGATTTTTATGATATGCGCAGAGCACGCTCATAAGATGGTACTGAATCCGGTCAATATCCTGAAACTCATCAATCATAATATATTCCAGACGCTTCTGCCATTTCAGTTTAATATCCTCATGCGTGGAAAAGATATAGAGCGAAAACTTAATCAGGTCATTATAATCGAGACCGAAGCATTTCTTTTCCTGATAGAGATACCCGTAGAAAATAATATCGTCGACTTCCACTGCGGTGTCGTATTTTTCTTTTAAGGCGTCTAACGACATCGGAATCATATCCTCATAGTAGTCGGGATTTTGAAACAGCTTGCGCATTTCTATCATATCGCGCGCCTTGCTGAACGTTTTATCCCGCAATGTCAGTCCGCGTTCTTCGTAAATAATCTGCAGCATGGAATCAATATCGGAATTGTCCAGCACCAGAAAGTTTTTCGGATACGATACCGCATAACTGTCTTCCTGAAGAATGGAAACACAGAAACCATGAAACGTATTGATATATCCGGTATCGTTGTCGCCGGTCAGTTGATGAATCCGCTGGCGCATTTCATTTGCCGATTTATTCGTAAACGTCACGCAGAGAATATTTCCCGGCAAAATTCCGAGAACATTTACCAGATAAGCGAACCGGTACGCAAGCGCTCTCGTCTTTCCGGAACCGGCACCCGCAACGACGCGGACAAATCCCTCCGTAGAGGTGACCGCTTCTCTCTGCGCCTCATTTAAGTCTGTCAGTAAATCCTTCATTGATTTTCTCCTTCAGAATTTCAATACTTCTTTCTAAAATTCCTTTCATTTTTGCAATCGCAATTCCGTAATTGGTAAACGGCACGCCTGCGTTTTCGGCCAGTTTCATTCTCCGACGCATTTCCCGCTCATTGAGCATACAGCCTCCACAATGAACAATCAGCGAATATCCGGATAAATCCTGTGGAAATTCCCTTCCACTGCTTGTCTCAAACACCAGATTTTTTTTCGTATATTCCTGAAACCAGCGCGGGATTTTAACCGTACCGATATCTTCGCACTGCCTGTGATGGGTGCAGCCCTCTGAAATTAACACCACGTCGCCGTCATGCAGCCGGTCAATCGCGTCTGCGCCCCGCAGCGCGGTTTCCAAAAAACCTTTGTATCTTGCCATCAAAATCGAAAAGGACGTCAGTGGAATTTCTTTCGGAACAATTTTTGCAACTTTTGAAAAAACCTGACTGTCCGTAATCACCAGCGATATATTGAAATTTAGTTTTTCTAACGCCGTTTCCAGTTCACATTCCCTGACACTTACCGTTAAAACGCCCGCCTCCAAAAGTTCTCTGAGCACCTGCTGCTGTGGCAGAATCAGTCTGCCCTTTGGCGCCGCGCCATCAATCGGAATGACCAAAACAACCCAGCCCTCCGGCTTTATGAGGTCTGCCGCCAGAAACTTCCGCTTTTCCTGATCCGGCATCATTCGCGCCAGACGCTCCTTGAGCGCAAAAATGCTCTCCGGATTTTTAGCATCGGCAAAAATGACATTCTCCCCGTTTGCTTCCGGCAGATTTTCAGTACCATCGCATTGATTGTAGACAATCAGAAACGGAATCTGGCGCTCCAAAAAAAGCGTGCGCAGTTGTTCTTCCGTCTGCTGTATACCGGAAGCTGCGTCCACGACCAAAACTGCGATATCGGTTTTTCCCAAAACCTCCATCGTTTTATTCATACGCAAAGCTCCGAGCTTTCCCGCATCATCATAGCCCGGCGTGTCAATCAACAGCACCGGCCCAAGCGGCAGCAGCTCCATTGCTTTGTACACCGGATCGGTTGTCGTTCCTTTTTTATCGGAGACAATCGACATGTTTTGTCCTGTAATCGCATTGAACAGGCTCGATTTCCCCGCATTGGTTCTGCCGAAAAGTCCGATATGAATTCGTTCTCCCGACGGCGTCGTATTAAGACTCATAACATTCTCCTAAAATCCGGAATTTCTCATTCCTTCTGCAATCTTTCCTAAAATCTGAAATCTCTCGCTCCCTCTGCAATCTTTCCTAAAATCTGAAATCTCTCGCTCCCTCTGCAATCTTTCCTAACCACTGCTCTGCTCTTTTACGCACCTTGCAATCGGGAATTTTTTTCAATTCCTCTGCAATCAGACGCGCGCCAATCTGTTTCGTCTGCTCTGTGGCATAATCCTCAAGATACTCCTGCAAAGTCATCAGCGCATTCGGGTGGCAGTAATTTAAAATCTGTCCTGATTTACAAAAACTCATAAAGCGGTCTCCGGTACGCCCCGCCCGATAACACGCAGTACAAAACGACGGAATCAATCCCATTTCCATCAGCCAGCGGACAACCTCGTCCAAAGTCCTCTGGTCGGAAACGTCAAACTGTTCGGTATCCGTCGGGCGCGCCTGTTCACTGTAACCGCCCACTGAAGTCCTTGAACCGCCTGAAATCTGCGAAATTCCAAGACGGAGAACCCGCTCGCGGACGCTTTTGTTTTCTCTCGTAGAAATAATCATTCCGGTATATGGCACTGCAATCCGGATTACCGCACAGATTTTTTCAAAAATCTCATCACTGATTCCGTTGGAAAACTGATCCGGATCAATCCCGTCTGCCTTTTTAATTCTAGGCACACTGATTGTATGCGACCCGACGCCATGCACCGCCTCTAAATGCTCGGCGTGCATCAAAAGCCCCGCAAGCTCATACCGGTACCGTTCCAGACCAAACAGCACGCCCAGACCGACATCATCAATGCCGCCCTCCATCGCGCGATCCATCGCCTCAGTGTGGTAATTATAATCATGCTTCGGGCCCGTCGGGTGCAGTTCCAGATAACTGTCCCTGTGATACGTTTCCTGAAATAAAATATAAGTGCCGATTTCTGCCTCTTTCAACATACGGTATTCTTCAACGGAGGTGGCGGCAATATTCACGTTCACGCGCCTGATGGCTCCGTTTTTATGTTTGATGGAGTAAATAGTTTGAATGGAGTCAAGAATATATTCGATTGGATTGTTTACCGGATCCTCCCCTGCTTCAACCGCAATCCGTTTATGTCCCATATCCTGAAGCGCAATCACTTCCTGACGTATCTGCTCCTGCGTGAGTTTTTTTCTCGGAATGTTTTGATTTTCCAAATGATAAGGACAGTACCGGCAGCCGTTGACACAATAATTGGACAGATATAGCGGCGCAAAAATGACAATCCTGTTTCCGTAATAAGCCAGTTTAATCTGCTCTGCCAGCCGGTAAATTTTTTCCGTCACTTCCGGAAGTTCGCAGGATAACAGTACTAGCGCTTCTCTGTGGTCAAGCCCCTCGCAGACTGTTTCCCGTCCGCGCCTTTTCGGCTTTGCTTTTTCCAAAATCCGGTTGATGAGTGCCTTATTATTTTTATTTTCTTCCGCATATTGAAGTGTGTCCAATATTTCCTGATGGTCAATAAACTCCTCCGCTCTCATCGAATATTTATTGTACATTTCCAATCGTTCCTTTCCAATTTCTTACCGCGCCATGCGTAATCCTCTCTCCGGGCAATCCTCTATGCGATATAGTCGCCCCTGTCGCATACAAGGTGATATCCTACGCTTCTTATGCTCTGAGCCAGATGGGAAATCCCTTCTGCCGCCTCTTTTCCGGTACAGAGTTTATGATCGTAAAGCGCATATTTCCCCCGTACCTGTTCCGGAGATAAATTCGGCATCACTACATTAGCTCCGGCGCATAGGCCCAGTTCCCGTCCTCTCGGATCAATTGTTCCCAGCGCTGTTGTCGCCGGTATCAGGGCATGAGGCAGCGCCAGCCGCGTCAGTGCAATCATTTTTAAGGTCTGTTTTAGAGAACCCTGCCTTTGATTTTTATACTTTGTATCCCGATGGGGAATAAACGGCCCAATTCCCACCATTTCAGGCTGAAACGCCGTTATAAACTGCATATCCTTTGCCAGACAGCGCACCGTCTGATACGGAGATTTCACCATAAATCCACAACCTGTCTGATAACCGATTCTGTGCAGAATTTCCAGACAGTTCATTCGGTTTTGATAACGCATGGACTTCGGGTGTATCTTTTCGTAATGGAGTTCGTCTGCGGTTTCATGGCGCAGCAGATACCGATCTGCCCCCGCTTCATGCCACGCGCGGTAAGTTTCCTCGTCCCTTTCGCCTAACGAAAGAGTCACTGCGCAGTCCGGATAACTTTTTTTCATGGACGAAACAATATCGCATATCCGTTCCTTTGTGTGGTATGGATCTTCTCCTCCCTGAAGGACAAACGTGCGAAATCCAAGCGCATATCCCTGAGCGCAGCACATTAAAATTTCCTCTTTAGTCAGCCGGTATCTTTGCGCATTATGGTTGCTGCGCCTGATGCCGCAGTAGTAGCAGTCATTTTTACAATAACTGGAAATTTCTATCAGTCCCCGCGCAAAAACTTTACTGCCATATACACTTTTTCTGGCTTCATCTGCCCGCTGGAACAGACTGTCCAGCTCAAAATCCGCAGAAATCACCTGCTCCCACTCATTCTGCGAAAGGCTATGGGTTTGCGCCAGTTTGTCAATCAGTTCCTTCATAGCGCGCCCTGCCTATAATCGTTCCAGCTTCTTTACGGTAGTTTTGATAGAGGCTTTTGATGTGCAGTAAGTCCAAGTTTCAAACCCGAAAGCTTCTTTATAAATCATCTGACCGTTTTTAATCTGAACCGTCTGGTCACTATATCCCCAGTACTTCTTTAACTTATACAGTAAACTCTTTGTACTCTTAAACGAATACGGATCGGTTGCTTTTGCATTTTTCTTATATTTCAGCACAACCGTATATTTCGGAATCATCGGAACATTCCATGCTGTTTTACGGCAGACCAGTCCGCAGCCGTCGTAAAAGTCATCTCCAAACGCAATCTTATGTTCTTTGTACCGGTCAATATCCACATTGTATAAGAAGATAGAACCGGTCTTTTTGTGCTGTAACTGTATATTTACAGTGATATCTCTATCGGTCTTCGTAGAGAATTTTTTCTTTTTGGTAATATTTTGATATATTCCATTCGCATTGGTGTCCACAGAAACACGTTTCACTTTCCAGCCCTTTTTTACGTTGATTTTAATCTTTGTATTTTTCTTATGACTGTTTGAATATAGGACTGTTTGTTTTTCATGACGCTGCGCTTTTGTCAGACGCTTTTCTCCGATTTGAACCTTTTGAAGCGGCGTCCCTTTTAAGACCTTAATCTTTTTGGTCAAGGTCACCTGCCTGCCCGAAGAATCCTTAATTTTACACTGAATCACAGCAACGCCCGCCTTTACTTTAAAAACGTTCGGCCGGTCTAGCGCGGCGTATGGTACCATGACACAGGAGTTTCCCGGAATTATTTCCACTGTTTCTTTAAACTTTGCTACCTTTTTATTGGACGAACTCCATTGATAACTGTACTCTCTCCCATAATCAGTTTGGTTCTCCGCCGATTGCCGCTTTAATAATTTTTCTGTTTTCGTCCCTTTCTTTGCTTTTAAAGTAAAAGAAACCACCTTTTCAAAGGCAAACACACGCTCCGGCCCTGCAATTTCAAGGTCGTTGATATCCATCGCCTCCAAAACAGCAACGGCTGTCGTCATTTCTTCTGCCAAATCTGCCGCCTTTACTGTGGTAAACTTCCCTAAAAGTCCTAAAATAGACATGACTGCAAGACAGATGATGATGTTGCAGCGTCTCTGATAGTTCTTTTTCATTTTTATAATCCGCCTTTCTGCGAAAGGCACCAATGCGTCATGAAACAAATTGGCTGTCCTTCGCTTTTC
>CANRMF010000026.1 GCA_947631665.1 uncultured Lachnospiraceae bacterium
GGATTAAGGAAAGCAGGGAATGGAGGCGAGAGTATATGACACTGGAAATGGCGCTGAAGGAACAGTTTCAGGCAGGGGAAGCAAAAGGGCTCGCAAAAGGTCGTGAAGAAGGATTCAATGCAGGTTACGAAAACAGCATTGCTATTATTCGGGATTTAAAAAGTGGAAATTCTGTGGAGCAGATTGCGCAAAAATATCAGATTGATGTTGAAAAAGTACAGGCATTACAAAGATATCTTTCATGACATAATTGTATTTTTTTAAGAATATTGTTCATTATATCGTTTAATCGACATAAAAAAGGGGACCTTATAGTCCCCTTAAATTTTTTCAACAACTATTTTATTCTTCTTTTTCTCTTTGTGACAAGATTCGTCAGCGCAATAAATAGCGCAGAAAATCCAAGCATGATTCCCAGATTGATTATCACCGGTCTTAATGTCTCAAAGTTCATCGTCTCAAGCGTCTTCAAAGTTTCATTGGTACTGACATAATAGTATGTCGGTATTACATGCGCAATTTTAAGTACAAAATCCGGAAGCCACTGCATTGGCACAAACACGCCGCATAGGAAGCTGGAGCCCAGCGCAAAAACATTGACAATCCCATTGATTGCACCTTTATCCGTCACCAGATTTCCAATGAAAAACGCTATCGTTGTCGCGCAGATGGTCAACACAAACGAATTGAGCAGATAAAGCGCGCCGTACCTGCTAAACATGAAGCTTCCTACGAGCACAAAACTGATTGCTGCATAAAATACCCATAACGCCAGCGCATAACAACCACAGGACAACAGCAGAATTCTGTTATGTTTTTTATAAACAGTGCTGCTCACAGCAATTCTTTTTCTTATCTTTTCTTTTTGAAAACTGTTCAATATCAGGCTGACGACAAACAACAGACATGCCATAATGCTGTAACTCGCAAAATTATAATAAAAGGCTGTCTTTGACGATATGTCCGTATCCAATTTTGAGGTCATTTCCGTTTCAACTGTTTTTGAGAGAGCCTCGTTGACTTTACGAATCAGTTCCGTTTCATCTGGAATTGCTTTCTGATAAATATTTGCAATTTTCAGATATCTTGACAAAATCATTTCTTCAAAAGCCGACTGGGAATCTCCGGTACTTTTAACTTCCAGCGCCGGATTTTTTCCGTTCATAAAATCTTCCCGATAATGCTTTGGAATATCAATGACGTAGTTCACATCTCTGTAAAATAAAGCGTCGTTGATTGTTTCCCCGTCGTACTTTATCCTGACGACATTGCTTTGAGATGCAATATATTCCATCAGATTTTTTGTAATTCCTTTTTCTTCATCATGATTGACAAGCACGACGTCCGGCTTACTGGGGCTGAAGTTCATGCTGTTCTCGCTGGTCTGCATATTTGAAATTCCAAACACAAGCAGTATCACCGTATAAAGAAGTACATTCAATTTGTTTTTATTCAGAATTTTCAAAAATGTTTTAAAGACGATCATATTTTTGTCTCCTCAAACAAAAGAATGAAGCCAGTATCAGCAGAAAAGCAAAAATCAGTAAACTGATGATATCGATCCAATATCTTTCTGAGATATTATAATAATAGAGCGCATAAAACCCGTCCGTAATCATGCCTGCCGGATTGATTTTATTTAAAATCGGAATCTTGGTATCAACCAAGTATTTCATTGTAATCCCCATCATTCCGGATAAAAAGCAACACAGCATGGTAAAGGCAATTAAAATCCCCGTTTTGGTATTTTCGTTTGCTTTCAATACCGTCCCGACAAAAGTGCCAAGCGTCAGTCCTGCAAAGGCGCCGACTGCCGCAAGCAGAATTGTCAGACCGGTATAATTTCCGTAATCCACTTTTAAAACGAACACCGTATAGGCAAATAGAATGGCAAGCCCGCAAAGCTGCGCCGTATAACCGGCAAGGAGGCTGCTAAAAACAACCGTACCTTTTTTCGCAGGAGAAACGGCAATCCTTTTGCCTTTATCAGACATATTTGCCAAATTTTGATTGATGGATACCATACTCAGCATTCCGCCATATAGACAGGTCATTGCAATCAGCGTATAAAATTCAATCATGGTATAACTCAAATGGCTGCCTGATTGATCTTTCAACCGGACTGTATCTTCACTGACAAGCGCTTTTACATGCTGATAGATTTTCTCATAATTGATCGGGTAATTTCCGGCAGCCTGTTCGTTCTGTATCTGAATTTCAGATAAATTGTTTACGATATCCTCCGCCTGTTCGATTTCCTCCGCAACAAACTTTAACACCGTCTGCTCTACTCCGTTTGTGTTAAAGGTAAGCTTCATTCTGCCGTCCTCAAGCGCCACATATCCGACGATTTCTCCCTGAGCCAGCAGTTTCTCTGCCTGTGCCTTCGTCGTATATTGTGTGTGAAATAACCGCTCACTGTTTTGTTCGTCACTCAATTCGCGAAAGGCGCTTTGAAACAGTTGATGATTTTCAAAATCCTCATTTTGAATTATTGCAATATCAATCACTTTCAGTTTTTCGCTGTTTTCTATGTCTGAAAACGCCAGATGAAAAAGCGTTCCCAAGATTACCGGAAAGGCAAACGTCCAGAAAATCAGCATCTTATTTCTAAAAAGCGTCTTGAGCGCATATTTAAAATTATGTAGAAACATCTAATCCCGAAGCTCCTTCCCTGTCAGTTCCAGAAATACATCGTTGAGTGTCGGCCGCTCCGAGTAAATTTTACTGTAATCTGCGCCTTCCTTCTTTAAATAATCTATCATATCCGCCAGATTGTTCCTGCCCTTTTGATATACAACTTGCAGTATGCTGCCGTCATAGGTTACCTGATCGACATTGTCCAGTTCCCTTATTTTTTGTACGGCTTCCGGATTAAAACTGCGGATTTCCACCGTTACCTTTTCTTCAATCTTCGCTTTTTTCTTTAATTCATCAGTGGTGCCTGAGGCAAGAATTTTTCCTTTGTCAAGAATAATAACCCTGTCGCACAGTTTCTCCACTTCCTCCATATAATGCGTTGTATAAACAATTGTCGCTCCGCTTTCCCGCAATTGTTTAATTCCGTCTAAAATATTGTTCCGGCTTTGCGGATCCACAGCGACCGTCGGCTCGTCCAAAAAAATCAACTCCGGTTTATGCGCAATCCCGCAGGCAATATTCAATCTTCTCAAAAGCCCGCCGGACAGTTTTTTCGGATAGAACTTTTGAAAGTCCTCCAATCCGACCAGACGGACTGCATCTTCGATATATTGTTTCCGGACTGCCCTGTCCTTGATATAAAGCCCGCAGAAATAATCAATATTTTCATATACGGTCAGTTCATCGAAAACCGATACTTCCTGAAATACAACGCCGATTTTTGATTTAATGTCATAAGAATCCGGTTTCATTTCTTTCCCAAAAATTTTAATGGTACCCTGCTGAAACTCCAATAAGGATAAAATGCAGTTTATCGTCGTCGATTTGCCGCTTCCGTTTGGCCCGAGCAGTCCAAGAATTTCTCCCGCATGTACTTCAAAGGATAAGTCATCGATTGCCTTTAATTCCTTATATTGTTTTACCAGATTTTTTACTTCGATAATATTGTCCACTTTTTCCCTCTAGCTTTCATTTCTATCAGCATTCCATTCTGATGTAAAAATAGGAATGCTGAATCGTTCATTTATTTTTAATTACTATCTTCCACAGCAATGCTTATATTTTTTTCCGCTTCCACAAGGGCATGGGTCGTTGCGTCCGACCTTTTTTTCTTTAACCACCGTATGGGAAAGTTTTTCTTCTTTGTAAAGTTTTTTCCTTTCCTCCTCCGTTAAAAGGTTGTCCCACTGCTCCAGTCCGTAAAGCCAGTCCGCCTTTGCCGCAACCATATTTTTATAAAGAAGCTGTTTATCATATTCAAGACTTACAACCGTATCTTCTTTCATCGTTTCAATAGGATTTGGCTTTTTTAAGCTGTCATTGATACCGTCCAGAAATCCGACCATCGTCAACACTTCCATATGATACTTTTCTGCCAGTTCTTTTACCGTACCTGTGACAACGTTTTCTGAGTTTTCCAAAATGTCCTCGTATACTTTCTGCTCCTGCACAAAATAAGCAGCCCAGAATTCGTCATACTGCTTTTGCGTCTGCTCCTGATTATACGCAATCTGTCTCCATGTTTCTAATAAAGATTTTTCTGCCATATCAGCCTCCGATATTTTGTATTTTATTTCTCTGCCTATTATACAAAGCAAAAAGAAGAATTGCAATAATGGATTTCTTCGTTTATACTAAAATGGCGGATTGTTCTGATAAGCGTATCTGCACAGAATTTTATCCGTAATTTTTTTAATAAAATGAACAATTATTTCAAACGGAGGATTTTATGGCATATTCCAAAAAAGTAGAAAAAATCAGAAGAATTACCGCGCTTGTGGCAGTTGTTATTTTAATTTTATGCGCTGTGCTGACGCTGGTTTTTGCTTTGATTTCTTATTTTACCGGCTCTGAATTTTTTGCTTCCGCATGGAAAGCAAGCGCGTGGGCAATGATTTTTGTCCCGCTTATAATGTATGCGATGCTGGTAATTCATAAGGTGACGACAAAAGACCAAAAATGAGCCGAAACCTCGATTGCGCTTCGCTTCATCTCGGTCACGGGCGTCGCCCCTTCCAAAACGACTTCTCTCTGTTCTCACGCCTTGAGCCGAAACCTCGATTGCGCTTCGCTCCATCTCGGTCACGGGCGTCGCCTTCCAAAACGACTTCTCTCTGTTCCCTCGCCTTGAGCCGAAACCTCGATTGCGCTTCGCTTCATCTCGGTCACGGGCGTCGCCTTCCAAAACGACTTCTCTCTGTTCTCACGCCTTGAGCCGAAACCTCGATTGCGCTTCGCTTCATCTCGGTCACGGGCGTCGCCCTATATAAAAATAGCAGGAAACACTTTTGCGAGCAAGCTCTCAACGTGTCTCCTGCTATTTTTATATTCGGCTCATGCCTAACGGTGAATAATTTCGTGGCGTCCCGGTCCATTGCTGACCATCGTAATTGGCACACCCAATTCTTTTTCTATAAATTCGATATAGTTTCTGCAGTTTTCCGGCAGGTCTTCATATTTTGTAATGCCCCGAATTTCTTCTTTCCAGCCCGGCAGGATTTCGTATACCGGTTTTGCCTTTTTTAATTTTGCCGTAACCGGAAAGTCTTTGGTCACTGTTCCGTCGATTTCATAACCGACACAGACCGGAATTTCATCTAAATATCCCAAGACGTCGAGTACGGTCAGGGCAACTTCCGTAGCCCCCTGCATTCTCACGCCGTAACGGGAAGCGACTGCATCAAACCAGCCCATTCTACGCGGTCTGCCGGTCGTAGCGCCAAACTCTCCGCCATCGCCGCCGCGACGTCTCAGTTCGTCTGCCTCGTCTCCAAAAATTTCACTGACAAACTCGCCCGCGCCCACTGCGCTCGAATACGCTTTTACCACAGTAATAATATCTTTGATTTCATATGGCGGAATGCCTGCGCCGATTGCACCATAGGCCGCCAGTGTAGAAGATGATGTAACCATTGGATAAATACCGAAGTCAGGATCCTTTAATGTGCCCAACTGTCCTTCCAACAGCACTGTCTTTCCCTCTTTTAAAGCATTGCTGATATACAGGGACGTGTCGCAGACATAAGGCTCGACGATATCCCTGTACTCATGCAGTGTGGACAGTAATTCCTCCGGATTGATAAGCGGTTTATGATACATGTGTTCCAGCATAATATTTTTCTGTTCTGTTACCCTTGCCACTTTCTCTGTCAGTGTATCTTCATCGAATAATTCGGATACCTGAAATCCGATTTTTGCATATTTATCTGAATAAAACGGCGCAATGCCGGACTTTGTGGAGCCGAAAGCCTTGCCGCCCAGACGTTCTTCCTCATAAGCGTCAAAGTCAATGTGATAAGGCATCAATATCTGCGCCCTGTCTGACACTAAAATGTGCGGCTTCGGAACCCCTTTTGAGACAATATCATCGATTTCTTTCTGAAGATAAGGAATATTCAGCGCCACGCCATTCCCGATAATACAGGTCGTGTGATTATAAAACACGCCGGACGGAAGCAGATGCAATGCAAATTTTCCATAATCATTGATAATCGTATGTCCTGCGTTGCTTCCTCCCTGAAATCTTACGATAATATCTGACTGCTCAGCCAGCATATCCGTAATCTTTCCTTTTCCTTCATCGCCCCAGTTTGCGCCAACGATTGCTTTAACCATTTGGTTTCCTCCTACTATTCTATAAAGTCATAGTTTTGTATCATATGTTTCAACCCTGTAACATTATACTATCTTACAGATAAAAATACCAGTACTATATTTTATCTCCGCGCGATATGGGTAACTATTCGCGGGAAGCAGCAGATTTATCTGAGGGTTCGCGCCGTTATGGCTGAATGTGGAATAGTTACCGAGATGATACCTAAAAAATCCACCGCATCGTGTTTTAAAAATCATAAGCCGAATTGGTGGATTTTATTGGTTATTTCTGTTGACTCAGTTTTTCATGAATACTTTCTGCCGCCTGTTTCCCGGCGCCCATCGCCAGAATAACGGTAGCCGCGCCGGTCACTGCGTCGCCGCCGGCGTAGACATTCTCTCTGGTTGTTTCCAATGTATCTTCATTGACGACAAGGCAGCCCCATTTATTTGCTTCCAATCCTTCCGTAGTCGTCCTCAAAAGCGGATTTGGAGAAGTTCCAATCGCCATAATCACTGTATCGACGTCCAGTTCAAAATTACTTCCCTCAATCGCAACCGGACGGCGGCGTCCTGAATCGTCAGGCTCTCCCAGTTCCATCTGGACACATTCCATTTTTGCCACGCGGCCGTTTTCATCTCCGAGCAGTTTTACCGGATTGTGAAGGGTCTTAAAGATAATTCCTTCCTCCTGCGCATGATGCACTTCCTCTGCTCTGGCAGGAAGTTCCTCCATTCCCCGACGGTAAACAATATATACTTTTTCTGCGCCTAAACGGAGTGCAGTTCTTGCAGCGTCCATCGCAACATTTCCGCCGCCTACGACGGCAACATTTTTGCTCTGAATGACCGGCGTATCGTAATCGTCCAGATATGCTTTCATCAGATTGGCTCTGGTCAGATATTCATTTGCGGAATAAACGCCAATGAGCGCCTCGCCCTCGATTCCCATAAACGACGGAAGGCCCGCGCCGGAACCGATAAAGACCGCCCGAAATCCCATTGCCATAATTTCATCAATGGAAAGCACCCTGCCTATCACCATATTGGTTTCAATTTTTACGCCGAGTTTTTCCAGATTTTCTACTTCTTTGCGGACAATTTCCTTTGGAAGCCTAAATTCCGGAATTCCATATACCAGAACGCCGCCTGCCTTATGGAACGCCTCAAAAATGGTCACTTCATATCCAAGTTTTGCCAAATCTCCGGCGCAGGTCAGTCCTGCCGGCCCTGCTCCGATGACGGCAACCTTAATACCGTTAGACTCCGTTTTTTCCACATGGTCATTGCTGTGCGCCATATGATAGTCCGCCACGAAACGCTCTAAACGCCCGATACTGACCGGTTCGCCCTTGATGCCTCTGACGCACTTTCCTTCACACTGATTTTCCTGTGGGCAGACACGTCCGCAGACTGCCGGAAGCCCGTTCGTGCTTGTAATAATTTTGTATGCTTCCTCAAAATCGCCCTCTGCGACCTTTGCAATAAATTCCGGAATCCGGACTCTTACCGGACAGCCGGTCATACATGGCTTATTTTTACACTGAATACAGCGGGTGGCTTCTTCCTTTGCCATCTCCTCCGTATATCCCAGCGCTACCTCGTCAAAATTTTTATTTCTGATATCCGGAGCCTGCTCAGGCATCGGAACCTTTGTTAATGACATATTCGGCATTTTAGAGCACCTCCTTTTTTGCTGCCTGATACATGCGGCAGTTTTCTCTGTCGTGCGCTTCAAACTCTGCATATGTGGAATTTCGTTTCATCAGTTCGTCATAATCAACCTGATGTCCGTCAAAATCAGGGCCGTCTACACAGGCAAATTTAATTTCTCCTCCTACTGTGACGCGGCAGCCTCCGCACATTCCGGTACCGTCAATCATAATCGGGTTTAAAGAAACGAGCGTTTTAATATTGTAAGGTCTGGTCACCTCAGAAACAACTCTCATCATCGGAATCGGCCCGATTGCAATGACAAGGTCATACTGATTTCCTTCGTCAATCAGATTTTGCAGTTTATCTGATACAAATCCTTTTTCTCCATAAGTCCCGTCGTCGGTTGTGATGTAAAGATGATCGCAGACGTCCTGATACTCGTTTTCCAAAATAACAATATCTTTACTTCTGAAACCGGCAATCACATCAACCTCTGCGCCCGCATTGTGAAGCGCTTTTGCAGACGGATACGCAATCGCATTTCCAACGCCGCCGCCTACGACGCAGGCCTTTTTTACAGTGCCGAATTCCGTAGCCTTGCCAAGCGGCCCTACAAAATCTAACAGGGAATCTCCCTCTTTCATCTGGGAAAGTAACATTGTCGTACGACCAACAATCTGAAAAATAATCGTTACCGTCCCTGCCTTGACGTCTGCGTCTGCAACAGTCAGCGGCATTCTCTCGCCCTGCTCATCAATCCGCAAGATGATAAACTGTCCGGCTTTCACCTTTTTCGCCACAAAAGGCGCCTCGATGTCAAGACGTACAACGGTATCATTCAACTGCTGTCTTTTTACAATCTTATACATTTCCGTTCCTCCTATCCATGTTTCTTCAATCTCATAATATAGAATACGAAACCCTCTAAAAGCGGTTTCCTATAAAATTCTCAGTCATTTTTTCGCAGTCCACTTTAATATAGCACATTGATAAATAATTATCAATCAGAAAAATAAGGGATTTCTCCTAAACCGGCAGCCGCAATTTTCAAACGGATAGAAAATGGCAGAGAATACCGCAGCTACCCTGTCCGATTCAAAGCAATCACTCGCTGCGTGATTGTTTTGAACAGACCAAAGTCAATATATAAAGAAAACATCTTACGTTTTTCCGTAAGATGTTTTCTGAAAGCTCATTATTTTTTTATCTTTATTTTTTTAACTGCTGACCATTGTCCGTAATGCTTTGTACCGTCTATTGTCTGATACCCTCTGATACGGACAAACAGAGTTTTTTTGTTTTTTATTTTTGCGCTTTTCACCGTAAAAGATTTTTTGTTTTTCTTAACGGTCAGTTTGGCAATCGGTTTCCTGTTTTTCTTTGCGTTTTTCTTTGTCTTGTAAACATAAACCTGATATCCGTTGGCTGACGTCAGCTTCTTCTTTAAAACCACCTTGATATTTTTAGCTGATTTCTTTTTCGTAACTTTTTTAATCTTCGGCTTCTGGCTGTTTCCGGTAATGTCATTTGTCGGTTCATCTTTACTGATGGAAACATCGCCCGCTACGGTTCCATTTGAGGCAGCTCCTCCGCCCGCATTGCTGAGTGTATCCGAAGAAATCTCTCCGTTAGGCGAAGTGGCAAATTCGCCGGCAAATTGTGTGGTCTGCGTTTTCTGATTGGTAACAGCCGGTGCTTTCGTTGTGACGGGCTTTGCTTTTGCCGTCGTAGCTTGTGCTTTCGTTGTCACAGGCGCCTTCGTCGTAGTCGGTCTCGGTGTCGTCGTCGGCTTTGGCGTCGTAATGTCTACATCTTTGTTATCTGTTCCATAAACCGCGATGTCCCTGATAGAATATCCATAAATTGTTGTTCTTGCAATTCCGTTAATTCTGATATATCTGGCATTTACCATTTGTTTTAAAACTGTTGAATCCAAACGCGCGCCGATATCGCTGCTGACCTGCGCCACTTCCGTATACTGGCTTCCATCGGTGGAAACTTCAATTTTATAAAGCGCTGCGCTCGCACCTTCCCACAAAACATCAATCCGCTTGATATTTCTGTTTGTACCCAAATCCAAAGTAAAGGTCTGCGGATCCTGTCCATGAACAGATTCCCAGCGGGTATCAAAGCTTTCGTCAATCGCATTTTCCGGATTGTTTCCGCCGGTATCTGTGGAGGCAGAAGCCGTCACACCACTTTCATTGACATAATCCGTCAAAACGACATTATTTTCCGTTACGTTATTGTCTAACACTGTGTTTCTGCTGCTGACGTTTGTCTTGTAATCCGGCGCTTCTCCCTCAGAAGCCGTAAATCCGGCCGGATTTCCATAATCTCTGTAAATCTCTCCTGCCGCTGTGAGCTGGCCGTTCCCATACAGCCAGAGTCCGGTTTTCGGATCGTTGAAATCAAACGCTGCATAACGCTCTACATATTCGCGCTCGTCAAGTCCCGGCATAACTGCTTCCCAAAATTCTTTTGTTCCGTTATTGCCGGTCGCTGTAATATACTGACCTGTCGTCGAAAACTCCGTAATCCAGATTGGCTTGTGATAGGTGTTCCATGTCCAGTCAACTACTTCTGTTAAAAACCATGACGCCATGCCTGCACCGCCGTAATTATCCGGATAGCAGTGAATGGTAATAAAATCAACATCATGCAGATTTTGTGAACTGATTCTGCTCATAAACGGCTGGAACCAGTTTGGCGAATTTTGCGGCCACTGCGCCGTAACCGGTGATGCCACATGAATTCCCGAAACGTCATTGAGTCCCTGCCATGTACTTACCACATCATTGACGGACATATTACACTGATTTCCAAGATCCGGCTCATTAAAAGTCAGAATATATTTATAGCCTTTATTTTTTGCATTATTTACTCTGTTTTTCAGATTGTTGGCATTGGTCTCCTTCCATACCATCGGCACATATTCAATGCCCTGATACTGGTCGCCGCTGCTCGGATTTTCACCCCAGTTGTAGTACCATGCCACGCCCATGTCTCTTAAACTGATATTCCGTCCCATGTCGGTCGCAAGACCTAAACCTTTTTTGGAAACGCCGAATGTACTGGTCGCGGATTTTTGTGTAGAGCCGTCGGTATAATGCGCCTCGACATACACCTCATGCGCCATGACTTTGGTCGTATAATATTCATAAGTGGTACTGGAAGTGGTTGTAATTTTTTCATTATCTATATAGAGGGCGTAATCCCTGACAGTTCCTCCGGTAGCTGTTTTCCAAGATATATCAATATATCCCGCAGCCACTAACTGCCCGTTGTATGGTGCCTTAATCGAAAAAGCCTCTGCCCCACTTGTCTGTTCATTACTCATCAGAGTTGGAATTAAGGTAAACATCATTGAAAAAATCAAAACACTTGCTAAAATTCTTTTAATACTTTTCATAATTCTGCCTCCTCATTCATAAAACTTAAAATTTTTAATTTCGATTGCATTATAAAATAAAAACACTTTTATAAAAAGCATTTTTTTCATCGTTGAAAAATGCCGTCAATCCACGATTTTATCGGGAAAAACGGTAAAAAACTTAATTTTATTATGTTTTTATTTTATTTTTATTTATTTCATAAATTTTTTGTTGATCAAAATTAAAGAGCACTCCATACGCCTTTACTGCAGTTTTTCATCATAAACTGCCCTGCTGCCGCCGATAAATTTTGGTCTTGTCCTTGCCGCAAGAACAAAGGTCTCCCCGATTTTATTGTTTTTAAGCCTCACCGGTACGGCAACTTTTCTGATATGCATACCAATCAGCGTTCCGCCAATGTCAATCCCTGCATCTGCTGTGATTTCCTCAACTGCCACAGGATTTTGAAACGTCTGATAAGCAGTCGTTCCAAAAGAACCGCCCGCCTTCGGCTGTGGAACTACGTTGACAATTTCTGAAAACGGAACTGCTTCCCGTTCCACAATCACCGCCCGATTCAGATGCTCGCAGCACTGCGCCGCCAGAAATATCCCATACTCCTGCGTTACTCTGTAAATCGCCCGAAAGACTGCCTGCGCCGCTTCCAAATTGGAATTACTGCCTATCCGGCTTCCGCAGACTTCGCTCGAAGAACAGCCGACTACCAAAATCTGTCCCTTTTTAAGTCCTGCCGCTTCTACAATTTCCCTCGCAGTTTCCTCTGCCTGCTTTTCAATCTGTTGATACATCTTTTTTCCTTTCCAAATCCTTCTTCGTTTTCCAAAATCTTCTATTATAAGAGCCGGCATTTTTCACACCGGCCCCTGTCTTCTATATATCATTCTATCCTGACGGATTTGTTTTAAACATATTCCTTTATCAATTTGACTATTTTTGCCTGTTCTAAAATAAATATAACTGCAACCCCAAGTACCAGACAGGTCGCTCCCTGAACAAAATTGCTTCCAATTGAGGCCACAGCCGCAAGCCCATAACCGAGAAATAAACTTTCATAAACAAAATATCCGGCAACCATCAACAGCTCCGCCACGATACCGCTGAGTATATATCCGACGGATTCATACAATTTGATTTTTTCAAAGCCCTTTAAAAGCGCAAAAGCCACAACCGCCATCAGAAACTTAATCACAAATGTACCCGGCGCATAACTGCCGTATCCTCCAAGCAAATCCGCCAATGCCGAGCCAATTCCTGCCGCCAGACCTCCATATGCGCCGCCAATCAGCCATGCACAGAGCAGTACGACCATATCGCCGATATTCACATATCCGTTTGTTCCTACGGTCGGCAATTTGATAATAGATGTCGCTACACAGGTAAGTGCCGCAAACAGCGCAGTAATCACCAGCCTTGTAATTTTTTGATGATTCATAAAAGTACCTCCTGATAAAATAAACCTTTGATGTTTCTTTATTATATCAGCGTGTGGCATTATTTATATATTCAATTTTATATATTTTTATAAGGTCAGATGCGGACTTTCAAAAAATCTGCGCAGAGAATTTTTTACTCCTTCTCTTTTAAACGCGCTTCTTCCTGCGCATAAAACAGCGCGCACGAAACCGCCTGTTTCCAGCCTTTGAGTTTTTCTTCTGCCGCCGCCCTTTCCATTTTTGGAGAGAAAACGTCCGAGGTACTGTTATTTTTTATAATCTCCTCTTTGCTGTTCCAGTATCCGACAGCAAGTCCCGCCAGATATGCCGCTCCAAGCCCTGTCGTTTCAATTACGGAAGGTCTTACGACCTGTGCGCCTGTGATATCCGCCTGAAACTGCATCAGCAGATTGTTTTTGCTTGCTCCGCCGTCTGCCTTTAATGTTTGAATCGGAATGTCCGCGTCCTGCTCCATCGCTCCTAAGACATCGTACGTCTGGTAGGCTAAAGCTTCCAGTACCGCCCGAATCAGATGTTCCTTCCGGCTGCCTCTGGTCAGTCCCGTTACCATTCCTCTGGCATTCTGCTTCCAGTACGGAGCACCCAGTCCGGTAAATGCCGGAACGACATAAACGCCGCCCGTATCCTCCACCTGAAGCGCCGCCTGTTCGCTTTCAGGCGCGCTTTCAATCATACGCATTTCGTCCCTGAGCCACTGAACCGCCGCGCCCGCTACAAATACGCTTCCCTCCAGTGCATATTCCACCGGGCCTGTCGAAGCGGCAATCGTGGTGACCAGACCATTTTTGGATTGGACAGGGGTATCTCCTGTATTCATCAACAGAAAACAGCCTGTGCCATATGTATTTTTCACATCACCCTTTTTAAAACAGCATTGCCCGAACAGCGCCGCCTGCTGGTCGCCCGCCACACCGCTGATTGGTATCTGCGCGCCCAGAAGTTCCTTTTTCGTATACCCGAATATCCCGCTGGAAGACTGCACTTTTGGAAGCATTGTCTTTGGAATATTCATCAGCTTCAGCAGTTCGTCGTCCCATTCGAGCGTATGAATGCTATATAACATCGTCCGCGAAGCGTTTGTAACGTCTGTCGCATGAATGTTTCCACCGCTTAAATTCCACATCAGCCATGCGTCAACCGTACCAAACAGTAAATCCTCCACCTGCTCTTTTGCACCTATGGCGTTTTCCAAAATCCATTGAATTTTTGTTCCCGAAAAATAGGCGTCCGGCACAAGTCCCGTTTTCCTGCGGATTGTTTCCTGATATCCTGCCTTCACCATCTGCTCAATAAGCGGCGACGTCCTCCGGCACTGCCATACGATTGCGTTGTAAACCGGTTTTCCGGTCTTCCGGTTCCAGACGATTGTAGTTTCCCGCTGATTGGTAATCCCGATTGCCGCAATCTGCGTCCCGTCAATCCCCGTTTCCTTCAACACCTGCCGCATCGTCTGGAGCTGCGTTTGCCAGATTTCTTCCGGATTATGCTCCACCCAGCCCGGTTTTGGGAAAATCTGCTCAAATTCCTGATTTGCCTGCGCAACAATCGTTCCTTTTCTGTCAAATAAAATTGTGCGGGAACTTGTTGTCCCCTGATCCAGCGCCATAATATACTGATTCATCTGCCACCTCTTTCGTCCCGGCAATATCTGATTTTTATGCCGTACTCCGTTCATTGCCTGTTGAATTTATTATACTGCCGGGAAGTCGTTTGGGCAAACAAAAAATAGGACTACTTTTACTGCAACCGGTAAAAACAATCAGATTGTTTTTATAATTATAACAGTAAAAATAGCCCATCTATGATAAACAACAGGTCGGTAACCAGTTGCCTGTTGTCCTTGAGGGAATCCCCTCAACAACTGTTTTGTATACTTTACTTTATGCAGAAATCCAAAAAGCGTTCCTCTAGTCCTCGTATACAATATGGTCGAGCGGATCTACCGCTTTTCCATTTTTTGAAATTGCAAAATAGAGATTATCTCCCTCTTTTGCATAGTATTTTGAAGGGCTGGCAACATATCCAATCACCTGTCCCGCTTCAACGTAATCGCCCGCTGCAACTTCCGGATTGGTAATCTGCCCATAAGTGGCGATGTAATCATTGCCCAACGCCTGCCTGATGCACACTCCAAATTCATCGCTTTCCTCCAACCGCGTAATTACGCCTGCGGCAGCCGCCTTGATGGCAGTACCCTGACTGCTTTGAATGACAATTCCCGGACTGGTTTTGTACTCATCTAAAGTAGAAAAGTAAACCGTACTGTCCATGTCAAAAGGAATCATGATATTTCCTTCCACAGGCCAGAGCATTTCCGTATTTTTCCCAAACTTTAATAAATCAATCTGGGCTGCTGCTTCTGAAGAAAGCCCGCGATATTCGTCTTTGACCTTTTCCCCTGTTTCTCCATTGGCCTCAACGCCTCCGCTTTTCTTTGTCGTTTCTTCATTCTCTCCGTTTGCGCTTACAATACGGCTCTCTCCCTCATATCCGTCTGCATCGCTGTCCTCCTGAGGGCCGACGCGGTCTGCGGCGGAAGCAATTTCACTTTCAAACTGCGCTACTTTTTCCTGCGCCGCTTCAATATTATCCTTTGTAGTCATATTCAGTTCTACATTGCTTGTTTTAATGCTGGAACTTTTTTGTCCCAGAAAAATAGTTCCTGTGGCCACAGCAACCAAAGCCACGACACATACAGCTATTGCTGCGATAAATTTCTTATCCATACTCATCACCTCAAAAGATAGTATGAACAGCACTCTGAAAATTTATTCAATCATTTTCTTCGGAAATAATTCCTCCGTTAGTATTTTTCACCAGCGCCGCATCATAAAAATTTTTTAAAATGCGGTCATAGGTTTCGCCTTTTTTTGCCATTTCTCCGGCAGCGTGAATACTCATTCCAAATCCATGTCCGATTCCCCTCGTTTGGAACACAAGTTTTTCTCCCCGCACCTCGATATCGAGCGCGCAGGACTTTAATCCTAAACTTTCCGCAAAATCATTTCCGTCGATTTTGACGTCTCCCAACAGAAAGTATTGTATGTATCCGGCCGAATCTTTGTGGCTGCAATCCATTTTTGCAAAAAATTCTTTTGCAGAAAGCGGAGTCTGCTCTGACTCCTCCCCGTTTTCAAAAACAACAATCCGGTGTTTCTTCAGCGCCTCTAATATTTCTGTTACGGTCATTTCCTTATAGTGTTCATAATTCGCGCATTCCATGTCCGAGTCGCACTGCGCGCTCTTTAAATAATAATACTGTTCCCCCAAAACCTCCTTTCCGCTTCTCGTTTTTCCGTTGCTGATTTCATGAAACAGCGGAAGAATCAATTTGCCTTCAATTTTTAAAACATTTCCCTCCGTTTCCGCAATCACCCGTTTTAACGCCCTCATTCTTTCCGAATAAATTCTGCTTTTTCCCAACCCGAAAAGCTGGGCTGCCACGCCGGATAATTGATTTGTCCGATACAGTTTTTCTTCGGAAAACCATAATTCTTTCAGTTGAAACGGCGTTTTATAGGGAAGTCCCAACTCCTGCGCGGAAATTTCCTGATTTCCTCCCATCATATATAAGATATATGTACGGATTATCACTGCCTGCGCCTTTATCAGCTCCTTCGGGCTTTGATCGCTCATCTCCCCCATCAGCACAAGCGGAATAAAATCCTCCATATCCATTGTCATTGCAGCGCCCCCGCACGCAACGCGGACTTTTTGCTCTGACTGCAGGACTTCCGTATCCCCTTCATTTGATTTTTTCTGAAACAGCGAAACCATAATAATCAACGCAGACACAATGCAGAACAAAATCCCCGCGCCGCGATATCGAAAACGAATCATAAATCAAACTCCATTTTTGCTGAACTAAAATAAAATCTATATCTATATCTTATGTTTTTTTATCAGAAATATTTTATATCGCATGATATTTCCACAACCGTTTCATCATATACCGCTCAGAAACAACACGAAGCAGTCAGACTATACAAAAAAGGAGCTGCGCGCGGCAACTCCTTAATTTTTAAAAATATTGATTTTTTGATTTGCGTAAACCTGTTATGTTACATCTTTACTTCCACTTTTTCAAGCTTCCAGATTTCTTTTGCATATTCCTCAATCGTTCTGTCAGAAGAAAACTTGCCGACATGCGCAACATTCAGCATAACGGATTTTGCCCAGCCCTGCGTGTCACGATACTTTTCTTCAATCTGTCTCTGCGCCTGCGCGTAAGACTTGAAGTCCTTTAAGATAAAGTATCTGTCTGCCACGCCGGTTTCTTCCTTAGTCAGCAGTGAATTGTAAATCGGACGGAACAATTCCGGATCTTCCGGAGAATAAAATCCGTTAATCAACTGCATCAGCACTTTTCTGATGTCCATATCGGAATTAAAGATCTCCATCGGATCGTATCCGCCCTGATTTTCGTACCGAATGACTTCGTCAGAGGAAAGTCCGAAGATGACGGCATTCTCCTCACCGACTTCTTCCACGATTTCCACGTTAGCGCCGTCCATTGTACCTAACGTCATCGCACCGTTTAACATAAACTTCATGTTGCCGGTTCCTGACGCTTCTTTGGAAGCCGTAGAAATCTGCTCGGAAACATCAGATGCCGCAAAAATAATTTCAGCGTTGGATACGCGGTAGTTTTCAATAAATACCACTTTGATTTTTCCCTGAATGGACTCGTCATTGTTAATCACTTCCGCAACGCTGTTAATCAGCTTGATAATCAGTTTTGCAATCTTGTATCCTGCAGACGCCTTTGCGCCAAAAATAAAGGTTCTCGGATAAAAGTCTCTCTCCGGGTGCTCCTTGATTTCATTGTACAGATACATCACATGAAGAATATTTAAAAGCTGACGCTTGTACTCATGCAGTCTCTTGACCTGTACGTCGAAAATGGAACGCGGATCCACGTCAATCCCGTTATGCTCCTTAATATATTTTGCCAGACGTACTTTATTCTGATACTTGATATTCATAAATTCCGTCTGCGCTTTTTTATCGTCTGCAAACACTTCGATTCCCTGAATTTTAGAAAGGTCTGTAATCCAGTCGTCACCAATCTTATTGGTTACCCAGTCTGCCAGAAGCGGATTTGCATGAAGCAGGAATCTACGCTGTGTGATACCGTTCGTCTTGTTGTTAAACTTCTCCGGCATCATCTCATAAAAGTCCTTTAATTCCTGATTTTTCAGAATTTCCGTATGCAGCCTTGCCACACCGTTGACAGAGAAGCCGGCAGCAATCGCTAAATGCGCCATTTTTACCTGACCGTCATAGATAATTGCCATTTTTGCCACTTTGTCGTGATTGCCCGGATATCTGTTTTCAATTTCAATACAAAATCTGCGGTTAATTTCCTCAATAATCTGATAACATCTCGGAAGCAGTCTGGAGAACAGTTCAATCGGCCATTTTTCCAGCGCCTCAGACATAATCGTATGGTTTGTATAAGCAACCGCATGTGTTGTGATCTCCCATGCTTCGTCCCATTCTAACAGATATTCGTCCATCAGAAGACGCATCAGCTCAGCGACGGTCAGCGTCGGGTGGGTATCGTTCATCTGGAATACAACCTTTTTCGGAAGGTCATGTAAATCGTCATGACTTTTTAAGAACTTTTTAATTGCCGTCTGCAGGGAAGCAGAAACAAAGAAATACTGCTGCTTTAAGCGAAGCTCTTTACCCGCATAATGGTTGTCATTCGGATAGAGTACTTCTGTAATCGTCTTTGCGAGGTTTTCCTGCTCTACTGCCGCAAGATAAGAACCTTTGTCAAACTCATCAAGATTAAAATGGACAATCGGTTCTGCGTCCCAGATACGAAGGGTATTGACCACATTGTTTCCATAACCTACAATCGGCATATCATATGGAATTGCAAGAACAGACTGATATCCGTCCTGAATAAAATGATTTCTTCCATCTCTGTGCTCGACTTTGACAAAACCGCCGAATTTAATCTCACAGGCATATTCGTCACGCTTGATTTCCAACGGATTCAGATGTCTGAGCCAGTCCTCCGGAATCTCCTTCTGGTATCCGTTTTCAATCTTCTGCTGGAACATACCGTATTTGTAACGGATTCCGCAGCCGTAAGCCGGATAATTTAAAGTAGAAAGACTGTCAAGAAAACATGCTGCAAGCCTTCCCAGACCGCCGTTTCCAAGCGCTGCGTCCGGCTCCATATCTTCAATCACATTGAGGTCTAAACCAAGTTCTTCAATCGCTTCTTTAATTTCATCTCTGGAAGATAAGTTGATAATCATATTGCCCAGAGCGCGCCCCATCAGAAATTCCATAGAAAGATAATAAACGGTTTTTGCGTCTTTTTCATCATATGCTTTCTGTGTGGCAATCCACTGGTCAATGACAATATCCTTGACTGCATATGCCACGCAGACAAACTTATGCCTGTCGCTTACTTCTTCCAAAGTCTTCCGATAAAGAGTTTTAGAACAGTTTCTTACGCGGTTCTTAAACTCTGTCTTAAAAGCTTCTTTCTCTGACACTAACTCTTTTTTAGTCATAATACATGCTTCTCCCTTTCATAAAAATGTATCCTAAATTCTTTCAACGCCGAAAGCAACTGTCTCGCCATTGATGTTCCATTGTTTCTCATACCCGCTTATTTTACCAAATTCAACCTTTTCTGCCAACACTTCCGCCCTAATTTCGTCAAGATTTTCTCGAATTACGGAAATAATGCGGTCATTTTTATCCACATTGACGATAATCTTGTCCATCACTTCAAAGCCTGCCTCTTTACGCATCGTCTGGATTTTACTGATAATTTCGCGGACAAAGCCCTCCTCAATCAGTTTTTCTGACAAATTCGTATCCAGCACTACGGTAATTCCCTTATCGCTCTCGGAGACATAACCTTCCACCTGCGCGGTATCAATCAGGAGGTCTTCTTTTTCCAAGACAATTTCATTTCCGTCAAAGGTAAACGTCAGCGGTTTTCCTTCATTTAACTGCTCCATCGCGGCGTTTCCGTCTAATTCTGAAAGCGCCTGTTTAATCTGTCCAAGAAATCTGCCGTACTTCGGCCCGACTGTACGAAGCTGCGGCTTGAATGAATAAGAGGTAAAGTCACTGACATCTTGAGTAAACACAACCTCTTTTACATTCAGTTCATCTGTGATGATTTCCTCATAAAAGTGCGGAAGTTCAAACGCTGCTTTGACAAACATTTTCCCGATTGGCTGTCTGTTTTTGATGCCGGAAGCATTTCTGCAGGCGCGCGCCAGCACAACAATGTCAAGCGCCTTCTTCATATTATTTTCCAAATCTTCGTCAATATACTTCTCATTTACATTCGGAAAGTCACACAGATGAACGGATTCCGGCGCAGACGTATCCACGCTGCATACCAGATTCCGGTAAATATCTTCTGCCATGAACGGAACCATCGGCGCTGCCGCCTTTGCCACTGTCACAAGCGCAGTGTACAGCGTCATATATGCGTTGATTTTGTCCTGTGGCATTCCTTTCGCCCAGAAACGTTCTCTGGAACGTCTGACATACCAGTTGCTCATCTCGTCGACAAAGTCATCAAGCGCCCTTGCCGCCTCCGGAATTTTATAACTTCCAAGACTCTCGTCGACTACCTTTACCATAGTGTTCATCTTAGACAACAGCCAGCGATCCATCACCGGAAGTTTATCATAGTCCAAAGAATATTTTGTCGGATCAAACTGATCAATCTCTGCGTACAATACATAAAATGCGTACGTGTTCCAAAGTGTTCCAAGAAATTTTCTCTGCCCTTCCTGTACCGTCTTTCCTGAAAAACGGTTTGGAAGCCATGGCGCGGAGTTAATGTAAAAATACCACCGGATAGCGTCTGCGCCGTACTGTCCCAGCGCATCAAACGGATCAACGGCGTTTCCTTTAGACTTGCTCATCTTCTGACCGTTTTCGTCCTGCACATGTCCGAGCACTATGACATTTTCATATGGCGCCTTATCAAACAAAAGCGTCGACTCCGCCATCAGGGAATAAAACCACCCTCTGGTCTGATCCACTGCCTCTGAAATAAACTGCGCCGGAAACTGCTGTTCAAACAATTCTTTATTTTCAAACGGATAATGGTGCTGCGCAAAAGGCATCGCGCCGGAATCAAACCAACAGTCAATCACCTCCGGCACACGTCTCATCACGCCGCCACATTCCTTACAGGTAAAAGTGACTTCATCAATATACGGTCTGTGCAGCTCGACCTGCGCGTCTTTTGGATTTCCGGAACGCTCTGCCAGTTCGGCTCTGCTTCCAATCGATTCCTGACAGCCACAGTCGCAACATTCCCAGATGTTTAACGGCGTGCCCCAATACCGGTTACGGGAAATACCCCAGTCCTGAACATTCTCCAGCCAGTTTCCAAATCTTCCCTCTCCAATTGAAGCCGGAATCCAGTGTACGGTTTTATTATTTGCCACCAGTCTGTCTTTGACAGCCGTCATCTTGACAAACCATGACTCTCTTGCATAGTAAATTAACGGAGTATCGCATCTCCAGCAATGCGGGTACTCGTGTTCAAACTTCGGTGCGGCAAAAAGCTGTCCTCTTGCATCTAAGTCTTTCAGCACTTCCGGATCCGCTTTCTTGACAAACAACCCGGCAAACGGCGTTTCCGCAGTCATTTCTCCTTTGTCGTCCACTGTCTGCACAAACGGCAGGTCATAATTGCGTCCTACATTGGCATCGTCCTCACCAAACGCCGGCGCAATATGGACAATTCCTGTACCGTCGCTCATTGTAACGTAATTGTCGCACGTTACAAAAAATCCTTTTTTTCGCTGCTTCTGCGCCGCTTCCATCGCGCATACATATAACGGCTCATATTCCTTGTATTCTAAATCCGTACCCTGACAGGTTTCTAAAACCTCATATGCCGGCGTATCGTCGGTCTTCAGTTTTCCGAGAACAGAGTCCAACAGCGCCTCAGCCAGATAATAAACATATCCGTCTGCGGCTTTTACCTTGCAGTATGTGTCGTTCGGGTTTACACAGAGCGCCACGTTGGAAGGCAGCGTCCATGGCGTCGTAGTCCACGCGAGAAAATATGCGTCTTCTCCTACCACTTTAAACCGGACAATTGCAGAGCGCTCTTTCACAGTCTTGTATCCCTGCGCTACTTCCTGCGCGGAAAGCGGCGTACCGCATCGAGGACAATACGGAACGATTTTAAATCCCTTATACAGTAATTTTTTGTCCCAGATTTCTTTCAACGCCCACCATTCGGACTCGATAAAGTTGTCGTCATAGGTAACGTAAGGGTTATCCATATCCGCCCAGAAGCCGACGGTGCCTGAAAAGTCCTCCCACATTCCTTTGTATTTCCAGACAGACTCCTTACATTTCTTAATAAACGGCTCCATGCCGTATTCTTCTATCTGCTCTTTTCCATTTAAGCCCAGAAGTTTTTCCACTTCCAGCTCTACCGGAAGACCATGCGTATCCCAGCCCGCTTTTCTCGGAACATATTTTCCTTTCATGGTCTGATAGCGCGGAATCATGTCCTTGATTACTCTCGTAAGCACATGTCCGATATGCGGCTTCCCATTCGCTGTCGGAGGGCCGTCATAAAAGGTGTAGGTTTCACCCTCTTTTCGGTTTTCCATACTCTTTCTGAAAATGTCATTTTCTTTCCAGAACTTTTCTGTCTCCTTTTCCCGTTCAACAAAGTTTAAATTTGTCGATACTTTCTGATACATAATATGCTCCTTTCTTCCATTCGTAAAACCGCTTCGCGCTTTTACTCATGATGCGATATTTTCCAAATGCCTTCGGCATTTTTTCTTTTTCTACTTCCTGTTTCTTCCATTCGTAAAACCGCTTCGCGCTTTTACTCATGATGCGATATTTTCCAAATGCCTTCGGCATTTTTTTAGAATACAGAGATGCATCATCTTCTACTTTCTGTTTTCTTCCATTCGTAAAACCGCTTCGCACTTTTACTCATGATGCGATATTTTCCAAATGCCTTCGGCATTTTTTTAGAATACAGAGATGCATCATCTTATGCAAGCATATCTGCTGCATCTCTGTATTCTAAAAGCGCCGCCGGCGCTTGGAAAATTATTAACGCACAAAAGCTCCCACCCTGTAAAAGGACGAGAGCTTAATTACTTCGTTATACCACCTGTTACAGCATACGCAGGAATGTTATCTTATTCCATCAATATGTGTTCCCTGTAACGGAGGAAATCCGTCAACGCCTACAATCCGCGCCTGCGGCTATCGGGGCTGCAACTCCAGAGTGATTTTCACCGTCCCGCTACTCATATCCGGCTCCCACCATTCCGGACTCTCTGTGATTTTCACATAGACGACTACTGTCTCTATCAAAGTCTTTGTATTACTACATATGTTTACCAGTGCTATTTTAATTCATGAATTTTGAATTGTCAACTGTTGAATTCCTGCGATGATTCTGTGTTTAATATTTCCGATGTCCATTCTAAAATATTTCATCACAAATCCTTCCATTGTGTCCTTGCCAGATGTTTTCACAGAGTATAAATCTTTTGAATTTTCAAATTTTTTCTGCTGGCATTGCAATGGGGAAGCATTTAGCTAGACATAAAAAACGACCACCATTAAATCCCTATAAGATTGGCAGTCGTTTTTGACTTAATAAGTGCTAACCGTCTATCGATATTGCTTCTTTATATTCTTATAGCATCCTAATCAAATATGAATTTCAGAGGAAATTAAAACACTTTTTCTAGTTAATAATAAAAGTTTTATTTGTACTACCTTTAAAGTTTCCAATTCCCATAATGGTTATCTTTGCAGTTCCTTTGTTTGTATTATTAGAATATGACAAAGTATAGTCTACATCTTTAACTAATGTCATTCCCTTATATGTAATTGTTGGCTCAGGCTTTATTGCGGAGCCAGTATATATTTGAGTTGGAATACTAGATATTGTTGCTTTTGATATGTCTGCCGGAAGTACTTTATATGTAATATAACTTGAACCCGTATAATCATTCATTCCTATTACGTGATAATAATATGTATCTGCATTATTTGGATGATAATGTGGCAAAACCGTAACAACATAATCTTTATTTTGAGTTAAAATTGTTTCACCAATTCTAACAGTTGGAGTAAATGGAGGGTACGAGCCATTATATTCATAATCATAATATCCTTCTATAGTTGCGTAAGACAAATCATTAGTAATTGTATAATAAACATATTTTATCCCCGTATAATTTCTAAGTCCTACAACAACAATCATAGCCGTACCTATATCGGTACACTTTAGAAATGAAACACCATAATCTTGTCCGTAAACTAATTCTGTTGAATTATAGTATACTTTAGGAACAACATAAAGTTTATCGCCAGTATATCCTTGAGGATCAATTGGAGCAATAACAAGGTCTTCTATTTGAACACAATTAATCTCAAATTTTACATCTCTTTGTCCTTTATAGTAACCAATTCCAGTGACAGTAACAACTGCTGTACCAGCATTTACATTATCTCTATACTCCAATATATAGTCGGTATTCTCAACCAATTCATAATCTTCATATATTATGTTTAGATGAGGCTTGATTTCTTTTCCGGAATAAGTTTGATCTGGAATCGAATCAATCATACATTTATTAATGTTAATTGCTCTCCTTGTGGCTAATTTAATAGAAAAATTTCCATATTCTGTATTTAACGTTGAAAAGTCTGTGAGTACATTGGATGTATTGCACAAAAAACTTTCTCCCTCATTAATTGTTCGTGTTGTATATGAAGTTGTAGCCTCAGTTCCTATTCGAGCATTCTTACTACCATCTTCAACATATACCATTATCCCGCATTTAGAATTTTTGGTCATCTCAATTTCTTCTTTGATATCTATAGTATGATATCCTGAATATTTTACATGTATTGAATTACCTAATGCTACTTTATTTTTTATATCAGGAACTCCGTTACTGTTTATAGGTACATAATACAATTGGCATATAGCCGTAGTTGAAGATTGGAAGAAAGTTACAGAGTCTAATTCTTCATTTTCTTCAATATCAAACACATTTATGAATCCCTGTTGACGCTGCGCTGCTATGTAGTCACTATTTCTTCCAGATTCATCTAAATTGTATACTTTTTGATACTTATCCATAGCTTCATATTCGCAAATAGATATTCTTGGAATAATAGAAAGATCTTCGTATGATATCCAAAAATATCCATTTGTTCCAAACAGTGGCCCCCAACTATTTTTTACAAGCCAAGCTCCATTTGCCTTTGGTTGAACAACAAAATTTTCCTTTGAATATGAATCGTCCCATCCCACTATCACTACATGATGATTTGTTGATAATCCATCATCATATGCATAATAAGATGATTGTGTTTCATTATAATATTTAGAATCCCACAGAAACGAACATGTAATACCACCATTATTAATCACTTCCTCTTTGACAATATTAGCGGTATTTTCACTCCATGTATTGTCAGCATCTCTTTCACTTGCGATATATCTTATATCTGTGGCTCTATATTCAGCTTGTCCAAAATCATAATCATCTATTAAGGTTATTGGATCTTTCCATGGGAAGTCTATTCCATTCACAGGCCCATATCCTGATATAAAATATGCTGAATAAAGTGTATGATTTCCTCCTGCCTTCACTTTAGTATTAAAACCACATTTTCCAACAATGGAAGTTTTTTCTACTAAATGCTCTACAGATAGAAATGTATCACCAACACCTTTCTCCTTATCTACTTTCAATTCAAAAAGTGAAGTTCCTGCAAAAGCCCAACAAGTAGGCGAACTTCCTTGGTTATATGCTATTTTAGATGTATTTCCATATGAACTAGGAAGCGTTTCAGATGAATCTATACTGCCCTCTTCTGTTTCTTCGTGTGGATTTTCAATATATTCATCCTCAACTGCTATTTCTCCGTAATTATCCATATCGACAATTTCATCAGCATTTACTTGTATTTTACCTACCCCAAAAAATGTTATTATTACAAGGAAATAAAATATCGCTTTTGCAATACTACTCGTTATATCCTTTTTCATATTACACGCTCCTTTCTCTACAATATTAACCATAAAACATATCCTCCAGTTAGAAACCAGGTACATCTATCTCACCGTTGATTATCTCTGCGTCCGCATATAACGTTATATCTCCGGTACATATACTGTCTGCCGTTATTTTTTCACCGTCCTTCGTCAGCCAGCCTTTAAATGTATGTCCTGCCAATATCGGTGTTGGCAGTTGTTCCCCATATGGTTTCCCGATTTCTACATATATGTCCGGTACCATTGCCAATTTGAGTGTTTCAAAATGCACAGTGGCATATTCGGGTACATCTATCTCACCGTTGATTATCTCTGCGTCCGCATATAACGTTATATCTCCGGTACATATACTGTCTGCCGT
>CANRMF010000027.1 GCA_947631665.1 uncultured Lachnospiraceae bacterium
AAGAAAAGCGAAGGACAGCCAATTTGTTTCATGACGCATTGGTGCCTTTCGCAGAAAGGCGGATTATAAAAATGAAAGAAAAAATCAAACGGTATTTTAAAGATGAAAGCGGAATGGGCGTTATAGAGATTATTTTGATTATTGTCGTGTTGGTCGGGCTTGCGCTTGTATTCAAAAGTCAAATCAACGGGGTTGCAAGTGGAATTTATGACTCAATAAAGGAGCAGGTGAAACAGTTTTGATTACTAAAATGAAAGGGAGCGTGACCATTTATCTCAGCATCATTCTTGTATGTATATTAACGCTGGTTAGCGTGGTTTCTGAAAGCGCGCGCGTCAACGTAATACAGGCGGAAAGCAAAAATTTTACCGTCATGGCGGGAGAGTCCGTTTTGGCGGGTTATGCGAAACAGATATTAAACGATTACGGGATATTACTTGTATGGGAAAATCAACCGGTTGAAGAACAGGTAAAGACGCTCGTACAGGCTAATATAAATTTGGCAGACCTTGAGGGAGAAGGAACAAATTTTATGAACACAGACTTGGAAGAAGTCGTGGCAAATTCAAAACAATATGTAACGGAGAATGGAGGAACTGCATTTGTAAACCAGATATTAAACTATATGACCTACGGTGGAGCAATAGAAGCGGTAAGTACGTTGATTGGGGAAATGGACAAAATGGAAAATCATCAGGAATATGAATTAGGTTCGGGTGATGCCATAGATGTAGTTGATGAAAAAGATGATAAAGTTCAGGAACTTGTGAAAGATGTATATGCGGAAATTGATTCACTGAAAAAAACAGAGCGGTTGGATACCCTGAGCGGGGAAGCGCAAGAGTACCGGCAGCAGATGAAGGAAGCTCAAAGTACCTCATCAGAAGTATTCAAGGAATCTGTGTCCGGCTTTCATGATACTTCAAAAAAAATAGAAGTTCTCTTGGATAAAAAAGAAAAGAGAATTGAAAAAGCAATGTCCACCATAGAAAAGTATGTGAAAGAAAAAGAACAGATCTTGGAAAAGACAGGGTACACTTTTGAGGGCAGGGATTCTGTGGAAGATAACCGGATTGTTTTAAAAAATGTAAAGGACAAAATAGAGGAGAACAAAAAGCTTTCAGTTTTAAAACTTTCGGGCAAGTCTAAAGAGGACAGGAATACATTTGCCCTCTATGTTTCCAATATCAATAATATCTCAATGCAGTTGAAAACACTGAAAAGTAACGGGACAGTCACAAAAAAAGATGAGGAAAACAAATCGCTATATAAAAAGGCAAAAGCGCTTCTTACAGACGGCGTGTTATCACTTGTGACAGACGATGTTTCAAAACTGTCGGCAAATACGATTTCCCACTCAGGTCTGCCATCTGAAAAAGAAAACAAAAAAGAAAACGCGCTTATCAAAACGATGGAAAATAAAGCGCTGATGGCATTATATGCCTCGTCCATGTTTGGAAATTATACCAAAGAAAAACCGGAGACTGCGCTGAAATACGAGATGGAATATATTCTTAACGGAAAAGATAATGATAAGGATAATTTATTGGGCACTGTCGAGCGGCTGACAGGTATGCGGAATATTTTAAACGCCGTTTATCTGCTGACGGATACGCAGAAAATGTCGCTTATCCGGACGACAGCCCTGTCTGCCGCGACAGCGTTGGCGATGCCTTTTTTAGAACCGATAATTCAGGCGGTTCTCATAGAAGCATGGGCGTTGGCGGAGGCAGTCTCTGATGTCAGGGCGCTGCTTCGCGGGAAAAAGGTCGCGGTAATCAAAACAAAAGCCTCATGGCATACCGATTTAAAAAGTCTGTCGGCGTCGGAAAATGATTACGACCAAAAAGGACTTACCTATCTGAATTACTGCCAGATTATGATGCTGGCGGGAGATTACCACGACATCGTATTTCGGATTATGGATTTAATGCAGCTCAATATCCAAAAAAGGTACCAGCCGTCCTTTCAGATGGCGCACTGCGTAGCGTCGGTAGATATAACGGCAGTCTATCGGATTAAGCCGATGTTTACCGCGCTCCCATGGTGCGTTGCGGCTTTCAGTAACGACCGGCAGGCGTACCGTTATGAGGTTTCTTATCAAAATCAGTATTAAGGAGGAAGGCAGGGAGATATGCCCTTTTTCGGCCTGCAAAAGTGATGACAGGAGTTTATTAAAAATATTACGAAAGGTTGCGAATCTCTCCAAGTATTATGACCAATTCAAAAAATGAAAAATATTTTAAAAGAAAAAGGGCGTATCTCTCTGCCCTGCGGGGAAGCATTTCTTTGGAGGCGGCGATTACCGGAACACTGTTCTTTTTTATAATCCTGTATCTGGTCGGCGTATTGCTTATGCTGGGGACAGTGTTCCGCAAACAGATGGTTCTTGATACGATGTCAAAGAAGCTTTCAAAAGCGGTTTTTTATGTGGCGGCGGCAGACCGGCTTACAGATAATAGTGAATTTTTACAGGAAGGAAAAGAAAAAATAGAAAAATTGGCGGAGGAGGGCAGAAACTCAGGGTTCTTTGTTCAGGAGGCTGTTTATGACAATGGTTATATTGATTTCAAGGGAATATATCCGCTCGAACTTCCGATTTGGAAGCGCAAAATTTTCATTCAACAGCGTTCGCGAATTAAGGACTGGTCAGGTACAGACATCAGTCAGCCGGAACAAATCGTGTACATTACCAAAACCGGAACAGTCTACCATAAGTCAAAGGAGTGCAGTCATCTGAAACTGAACATTCAGCGCGCAGTTTATGGAAATTTATCCGCAATGAGAAATCAAAGCGGAGGAAAGTATTATCCATGCGAGATGTGCGTTAAGAAAAGTCCGGACGCGTTTTCAACGATTTTTGTAACGACTGACGGAAACCGATATCATACGACGCTGGAGTGCTCCGGTATTTCCAGATATATTATTGAAATTGACTTAGAACAGGTGGGAGATAAAAAACCATGCAGTGAATGTGGAGGATAAATGGGTTATTTCGTTTGGATTATTGTATTTGTGTCCGTATGTATCTTTTCTGATTTTAGGGAAAGAAAAATATATTTATGGTGGTGTGCTGTCAATGCGCTCGGCGGAATTTGCGTCAATGTTGTTCTGCGGGGACATACTTTTTGGGATATGGTATCCGGAGCGGCAATCGGGTGTCTGCTGGTGCTGACGGGAATTTTGACAAGAGAAAAAATAGGGATTGGCGATGGCGTCGTTATTTTAACGATTGGCCTGATTGCAGGAGGAGTGACGGGTTTTTCAATTATGATATGGTCTTTTGCGGTCTGCTCCCTTTTTTCTGTCGCGGCGGTTGCGATGTCAAAAATGAAGTGGAATCACAGCGTTCCGTTTACGCCCTACATATTGATTGGAAGTATTATCACTTTATGTTTACAGAAATTATAAGGGGGAGTTGAATGAAGAAAAAAGTAAGCGGTCAGATTACATTGGAAACGGCAATCGTTATGCCGGTGATGATGCTTATTATCGCAGGACTCATCTGCGTGGTCTTATACTGCCATGATGCGCTTGTCATTAACGCTTATGTTTATGGCACTGCGAATGAACATATAAACGAGGGTTTTGAAGCCTTGCAGACAGCGTTGGAGAAAACAGAAAACAGCGCGCCTCTGTTTATAATTCGTCCTGAGATTAAAGCGGAACAGGGGTTGGATTGTATTTATATTGAAATTCAGGCGAAAAGTCCGGGCCGGAAAAACGGAATTGGACAGATTGTGAGTAAATCGTACCAACCCAGACAAATTACGATAGAACAGAATATGTCCAGTGAAATTATTTATATTTCACAGACGATATTAAATCAGATAGAGAGGAACGGGGAGTCTTAATGGAAGTAAGTTATAGAAAAAATAATACGGGCAGTTTTATGATCATAACTCCTGAAAACCTGAATGAGAATGATTATAAACTTCAGATGGTACTGCATAATCATATTAAAGGGCTGGTTCCGTTTACGGTTAAAATGCTGGACAATCAAAACCGGTTATACTTTGACACGACCGGACTGATTTCCCTCAAGACATTTTATGCGGCAAAAAAGATTACCGGCAGCGGCATTGTACAGTTTGTAGAAGCTTTAAAACGGCTGTCTGAAACGCTGCGGGAGTATCTTTTAAATCCGGACTGCATCATGTATGATTTGGAATACATATTTGTGAGAGAGAAGGACGGGCAGTATTTTTTCTGCTATGACGCGCAGGGAGAGTATGAATTAAATCGGCTAGGGGAGGTATTTAACGGTCTGTTGGAATATGTTGATTACGAGGATCGGAAAGCGGTTGAGATTGTATATGAAATCCAGCGTATTACGGCAGGCGCGGAATTTACCCTGCAAAGTATATGGGAAACTGCTGAAAGAGCAGATGAAAATGAGCAGGAAAAGGTTGAAGAACATAGAGAGCTGGAACAGGAGTTATTACAATTTTCCGATGGGTTTGACGAGCCGGTGGAGGATAACGCTTTGAGCGAATGGTTCAAAAAGAATATTTCCCGGTGGGCGCAGAAAATAAAAAAGAAAGCGGCGCATCAGGAGGAAGTTGAAGCACAGCAGTTTTTTACGGAACAAAATGAAAAGAGCGCCGCAGACAGCTCCCTGATTTTGAGGAGAGTCAGTCTGGAAAAGCCGATTGTCATTATTCCTGCCGGCAATCCATATATTATTGAAGAAAACGATAAAGCCGGAGATTGATTTTTTAGTGGAGGAAGCGGAAAGGAAGTGATAAAATAAAGGTATGAACTGCGAAAGGAGTATGTAATGGACGGAAAGATACAACAATTAAAAGAAATGATTGACCACAGTAACAATATTGTGTTTTTTGGTGGCGCGGGCGTTTCCACAGAGAGCGGCGTGCCGGACTTCAGGAGTGTGGACGGACTGTACAACCAGCAATATGATTATCCTCCGGAAACGATTTTGAGTCATACGTTTTATAAGAAGAATACAGAAGAATTTTACCGCTTTTATCGGAATAAGATGTTGTTTCCGCAGGCCGAGCCGAACAATGCGCATAAAGCGCTGGCAAAATTAGAGCAGATGGGAAAACTGAGAGCGGTTATTACGCAGAATATCGACGGACTGCATCAGGCGGCAGGAAGCAGGGAGGTTTATGAACTGCATGGCTCAGTCCACAGAAATTATTGCGAAAACTGCCATAAATATTATTCTCTTGAAGACATTTTAAATTCCTCCGGCGTTCCGAAATGCAGTTGCGGCGGGACAATCAAACCTGACGTGGTGCTGTATGAGGAAGGGCTTGATCAGAGAACAATCCAAAAATCCGTTCAGGCAATCGCGATGGCGGAGGTGCTGATTGTGGGAGGAACTTCGCTGGCAGTGTATCCCGCTGCCGGTCTGATTGACTACTATCAGGGAAACCGGTTAATCCTAATCAATAAGAGCGCAACGCCGAGAGACAGCAGGGCAGATTTGGTAATTCATGATGCGATTGGTCGGGTTTTGAGTCAGGTTGTGGAACTCTGAATATTTTTTTGATAGATTAACATTAACCATGTTGAAAGGCTGCTTTTTTTGTCAGCAAAAATAGTGGTTTCAGTACAGCGTTTTGACAAAATTAAACATTCCCCCTGTGATATTATCGGGAAGAAAGAAAAAGAAGGGGGAGGTTTCATGATAGAAAAAGTTTATAGCGGTAAGGAGCAGGAAAATCAGGAGAATGTCAGAATTCCGAAAAATATCAAACAGATAGGAACGACGACCTCCAATAAAAAAATATACATAGAAGATTATGTAATCAATCAATTAAAGAAAAGACCGGAAAAAGAAAGCGATATCCGATATGGCGTTCTTTTGGGAATGGTACAAAACAGCGGCGGAAATTCTTATATCTTTGTCAAAGGAATGGTGGAAGTCCGGGATATCATAGAAAACAGTATTATTTTTGACGATGAAATATGGTCGGCGATTTATCAGGACAAGAAAAAGTTTTTTGACAAGCTGGATATTGTCGGCTGGTACATTTCCGTTCCATATCGCGTGTCCGATGATATGAACGGCATACGGAAAATCCATTTGGACAATTTTGCCGGCAACAATAAGGTCTGCTTTTTATCAGACCGGACGGAAAACGAAGATGGATTTTACCTCTATGAACAGACGTCCTTTTTGAAGCAAAAAGGATATTATATCTATTATGAAAAAAATGAAAAGATGAAAAAATATGTCAGAAGTCTTGGAAGCTGGCAGGGCAAACAGAAAGAAAAACCGATTGCCGAGGGGCAGAAGGAAGATGCCCTTGCATCACAGAAAGATGAAGAAATCAAAGAAACAAAGGTCATTCAGAAAAGTATTTCGGAAAATGGACTTGAAGGGCGCAGACAGGGCAAACTGGCTTATGGCATCAGCGGTATGTTGATTGTTGCGCTGCTGTTGTCCACTGTGGTCATGCTCAACAATTATGGAGAGCTGAAAAACATCAAACAGACCTTATCCAATTACAATCTGAAGCAGGAAGCTCAGGCAGTCAATGAAATCATTGATGCGTACAGCGGAGGAGGAAGCGCAGCGCAGACAGAAACCGTCACAAAAAATATACAGACGACTTCCGGACAGACGGTACCCGCAACTTCTGAACAAATCTCTCGGGAAGTAACGACTGTTGAACAGACAAAGAAATCTGTGGCGAGCGCTTTTTCCGGTACATATCATACGGTGGCGAAAGGACAGACGTTATATGATATCAGCATGAAATATTATGGCAGCAGCAATATGGTTGATGAAATAAAACAACTCAATAATATTGATAACGATTACACTATTATTGAGGGACAAAAGATTTTACTGCCATAAAAGATGGGCTCAGATAAGAAAAAGATAGTGCCATTCTTGGAAAGATATTGTATAATCGTTATAGATTAACGAAGGGAAAAATTTGTGAGGACGAATGCGTTCAGGAAAAGTACGGGCAATCAGGAGATATAGAATTACATCAGATTGGTGGCAGCGGCTCAAGGCGCTGTTAAAGAGGCGGAAAGCAGTTACGGCACTTGTCGTAGTTATTTTGCTTGCGGTAATTCTTATTTCCTATTTATTTAACAGATATTATAAATATGACCATTATAAAGTCATTTCTTCAATAAAAAATGAAAGTACGGAAAACAGTAAGTATGTTCCGTTTGGAAATTTTGTGGTCAAGTACAGTAATGACGGGATTTCCTATATTGACGGCAGTGAAACGAAGTGGAACGCCGCCCATGAGATGAAAGCGCCGGTCGTTGATGTCTGCGGCGATTATCTTGCCATTGCAGACAAAAATACGAATGATGTCTATATCTATGATACAAAAGGGGAAAAGGGTTTAGTAACCGTCAGTTATCCGATTACCAAACTGGAAGTGGCAGCGCAGGGCGTCGTGGCGGTTATGGAAGAAGAAAAAGATGCGAATTATATCGAGGCGTACGATATCGTAGGAAAGAAGCTCATATCGCATAAGACGCTGATTGATGAAAACGGATATCCGCTGGACTTTTCATTGTCGGACGACGGGCGTCAGCTCATGGTATCTTATCTGTCGGTGAAAAACGGAGCCTTTAACAACGAAGTGGTTTTCTATGATTTTTCAGAAAAAGGCGCAAAGTATGACAACAGGGTTTCGGCAAGATTTGATCAGTATGGGGAGAACCTTGTTCCGTCGGTTTCCATTATTTCAGAGGACTATGCGGCCGCGATAGGAGAAAATGTGATTTCCATTTATGATATCAGCAAAAAGCCGGAATTAAAAGATGATATTGAGGTAGAACATCATATTGAAAAAGTCTTTATGAATGACGAATATCTGGGCGTTGCATATCATACGCAGGACAAAAACAATCCGTATGCGATAGACGTTTACAGGATTAACGGTAAAAAGGAGACGACAATTCGCACCTCGCTGAATTTTGAAAACGCGGACTTCGCAGGGCGTCAGGTGTTACTGTATGACGACTTGAATTGCCGGCTCATTGCGTTTAACGGAGTTGAAAAATTCCGGTATACATTTAAAGGGGATATCCGCGCGATGATGCCTTTAAAAGATGAGCGCGAATTTATTCTGATTACCAATTCCAAAATACAAAAAATAAGATTAAAATAACGGGGAAACAAACATGGGAAATAGTATACTGATAGGAACGGGAATATTTGTTGTGGTTATGGCTCTGGTCGGATTAAAAAAAGGACTGGTGCGCATGACATTTTCCCTGTTTTCCATTGTAATTATCTTGATATTGATTCATATTCTGACGCCGGTGACTACTCAGATTTTAAAAGAAACCGCCCTGTATGACGGTATCAATAAAAATATTCGGGGATACGTCCAAGAAAAAGTAGACAGTATTACAAAGGAAGAAAAAATCATACAGACCGGAACCGGAAATCAGGAGGCGATTATTGAACATCTGCCGCTTCCAAACAGTATTAAAGAAAATCTGAAGGTTCATAATCAGGATTATATGGATATGAAAGTAGATGGGATTGTCGGATATATTACTTCCTATCTGAGTGATTTGGTTTTAAATGCTGTGACATTTATATTGTTGTTTGTTATTTTATCAATTTTATCCTATATACTAATTCATGTACTGGATATTTTTGCCAAACTGCCGGTAATTCACTTGTTTAATACTGCGGGAGGCGCGCTGATGGGACTGGCGGAGGCGCTGGTCATTTTGTGGGTATTGTGTATTATCATTACCGCGTGCAGCGCTACCGACTGGGGACAGGCTGTTTGTAAAGCAATTTCAGAAAATGAAATATTGAGTTTTATCTATGACCATAATCCGTTAAGTTAAAAGTTCATTTCAATGGGGCCGGAACATATAATTTATTATTGACAAATGAGGATTGATTTGATAAATTAGAGAGGCTGTAACGCATTACAGCAATCTTTGGCTCCATGGTCAAGCGGTTAAGACACCGCCCTTTCACGGCGGTAACAGGGGTTCAAATCCCCTTGGAGTCACTTCCGTTAAGGAAAGCCGCAGATGAATGCGGATTCACCTTGACGATAAAGCGAGCCCTTGTTATAATAAAAGGGTTCTAAATATAAGGCGAGTTAGCCAAGTGGTAAGGCATCGGTCTGCAACACCGCTATTCACCAGTTCAAATCTGGTACTCGCCTCTCAAGTGGAATCGCGGTTTGGTGATTCCACTTTTTTATATAATAGGAAATTTATAGGAAGGAAATTTATAGGAACTTCCTATTATATAAAAATGCTCCGTAAGGATCGCAGAGGCGCTGCGCGTGGGAAACGTTAGAAAAAAGGAAAATGCTTATGGCTTCTATGAGTACACGTTAGAAAAAAGGAAGATATTTATGGCTTCTATGAGTACACGAAAGAAAAAAAGAATAAAGATTATTGCGATTGCGCTGATTGTGTGTATGCTCTTTCCGGTTTCCGTCAGAAACGCGGAAGCGGCAGACGTCGTGATTTCATGCAGCCAGTTGACTCTCAAAAAGGGCGCCGGTTATAAATTAAAGCTTTACAATATTCCAAAGGGCGCAAAGGTAAAATGGAGTTCCAACAATTACTTTACGGCAAGCGTATCCAAAAAAGGAAAAGTAAAAGCGCTAAATTATGGGACGTCAACGGTTACGGCAAAATATAAAAAGAAATATTATACCTGTCTGGTCACTGTTCCGGATTCGTCCAGAAGCGTAACGCTGAACATGACGACCGCATCGCTTATAGAGGGACAGAGCGTTCAACTTGCCGCTGAGTCGGTGAAAAAGGTAACATACATTTCATCAAACTCCGATATCGCAAGCGTTGACCGTACTTCGGGGCTGGTGACGGCAAAAAATCCGGGAACTGCCACGATTACGGCAAAGAGCGCCAGAGGATTTGCCCAATGCACCGTATATGTGGGTTCTTCCGATTATCAAATTCAAAGTACAGTGGATTTAAAAAATCAGACGATTTTCAGATGTACGGCAAAAAACAAGATTGTGCGGGAATATATTTCATGGGCAAAGGGCAAAACGTTAAGGCTGATTATTGCAAATGTGGATTCTTCCACAGTCAAAAAGGTGGTCTGGAAATCGGGCAACAAAACTATTTTGACAACTCCGAAAGCGGAGAGCGGTAACAAAATTGTCGCAAGCGCAAACACCCTGAAAGAAGGGACAACGCAGGTGACCGCGAAAGTGACGTTTTATAACGGAAGCGTGAGGGAATATACCGTTCCAGTCAGCGTTTCGGATCCGAAAATAAGCGCGAAGGATATCACAGTATTTAAGTCCGGAAATTATGCGGCCCAGTGGCAGCGGTATCTGTCGTTTGACGGGTTGAATGTTTACAGCAAAATTACGTTGGGCGAATATGACGCCGGCAGTATTTACACGTCCGTCTATCATTCCAAGATTGCGGTGAGTGGGGTAAAAGCCGGCAGCGGCACGATGAAACTGACTGTGGACGGAAAAAATTTTACGGTGACTTATCATGTATACGAGCCGCAGATTTATTCAACGCCTCCGGTCATTAAAGTCAATGCTTTAAAAAAATTTCAAATTTACGGAATGACGGGAATTACGCCGAAATATGCGTCAAGAAACCGGACAATCGCAACGGTCGCAGCAGACGGTACGGTACAGACGAAAAAAGCGGGAGTGACCTACATTGATGTTTCCTTTGGAAACGTCACCTGCGCTTACCGGTTGGAAGTGGCGCCAAAGGGCGTTATGAAAATCATAAAACGCTGCAACTTTATTTTGCAAAATTGGAAATACAGCCAGAAAAAGAGATTAAAGAAAGGCTTTTATGATTGCTCCGCGCTGGTATGGAAAGGATATAAGGTTTATAAAAAGTATCACAGGAAAATCAGCAACATCAACACTCCGTTATCTGCGGGCGGTATGTTTGATTATCTGAATTCCAAAGAGAAAATTGTTTATTACGGATATGTGGGAACAGACCAGTTGAAGCCGGGAGATTTGATATTTTATGGAGATTATGAAGGCGCGGTCATGTACAGCACTCCGGGCAGAACGCTCAATATTTACCATGTATCGTTGTACGCCGGCAACGGAGTGATTGTGGAAAAAGAGGGACAGGTCTTAAATTATAACCGGATTAAAGATATTGTCGGAATTGGAAGGGTGATAAAATAATGGAGTATCGTCTTGGAGATTTTGTCGTTTTAAAAAAGGGCCACCCATGCGGCGGCAATGAGTGGGAAATTATCAGAGTCGGAGCGGACATTAAAGTAAAATGCAGAAAATGCGGGCGGCTGGTTATGATGCCGCGCCGGACTTTTGATAAAAGTGTTAAGAAAGTTATTTCGGAAGAATAAAATTCAAAACAGAAGCAGCAGTTCTCATATGGGACTGCTGTTTTTTTGTGCCCGTCAGAATATGTATTTTAGAAACTGACGAAAAAGAAGTTGACAGGGCGGTATCAAATGTGTATTATTGTACTAAGCACTTAATACAGCGATACAAAAAAGAGGGAGTTATGGCATGGAAATTTGAAAACGACAGACCGATATACACACAGTTGTTAGAAAAGATAGAGCAGATGATTATTTCCGGAAAATATCCGGCAGGAGAGAAACTGCCCTCCGTCAGGGAGCTGGCGGCGGAAGCGTCAGTAAATCCGAATACGATGCAGAGAGCCATGTCGGAACTGGAAAATAGAGGGCTGATTGTGACGAACCGCACCGCCGGAAAAACCGTAACGCAGAATCAGGACATTCTGCAAAAGATGAAAACGGAAAAAGCCGTAAAAAATACGCAGATATATGTGAGGCAGATGGAAAGTCTGGGATTTAATAAGGAAGAAATCATAGCGTTGATAGAGAAGGGAGAGAAAAAATGAGTACAATATTACAGTGCGAGCATTTAACGAAAAGGTATGGCAGATTTGAGGCTCTGAAAGATCTCAGTTTTTCCATTGAAAGCGGAAAAATCGTGGGACTGCTCGGGCCGAACGGCAGCGGAAAGACGACGCTGATAAAAATTGCAAACGGACTGCTGACGCCTTCTGCCGGAACTATTTTGATTGGTGGGGAAAAGATTGGGGTGAAGACAAAGAAAATGGTATCGTATCTTCCGGAGAGGACATATCTGAATCATTCGATGAGGGTGAAAGATACGATTGCATATTTTAAGGATTTTTATGAAGATTTTAATGCGGAAAAAGCTTACGATATGCTGGATAAACTGAATATCAACCCAAAGGATAAGCTGAAATCCATGTCTAAGGGAACGAAGGAAAAGGTACAGTTGATTTTGGTGATGAGCAGGGAGGCGGATTTATATTTTTTAGACGAGCCGATTGGAGGCGTCGATCCGGCGGCGCGCGATTATATTTTAAATACGATTATTACAAACTATAATCCAAAAGCGTCGGTTATTCTTTCCACCCATCTGATTTCAGATATTGAAAATATTTTAGACGAGGTACTGATGATTCGGGGCGGAACATTTATGCTGCACAAAAGCGTCGATGAAATCAGGGAGGAGTACGGCAAATCCGTAGACGAATTATTCAGGGAGGTATTCAAATGTTAGGGAAGTTAATCAAAAATGAGTATAAAGCGACAGCCAGAACCTTTCTGCCATTGTATCTTGTTCTAATTGTTGTGACGATATTAAATAAAATTATGCTGGAAGTAGAGGCGGGCGCAGGAGACGCCGTTTCTTCAAGCAGCGTCTATATGATAATTACCACGCTGCTGATGATTACATTTTTCCTGACGCTTTTCGCAGTGGGAGTTCTGACCGTTATTCTGATTATCAAGCGGTTTTACGACAATATGCTGAAAGACGAGGGATATTTATCCTTTACGCTGCCGGTTACCACCGGACAACACTTAATCAGCAAAATCCTAGTCAGTTATTCGTGGTTTGTTTTATCCATTCTGCTGATTATTGCGGCTGTGTTTACCATAGAGAGCGGCTTTGGCATTTGGCACGCATTTACAGAAACAAGCCAAACGTTATGGACAGTGGTCAAAGAAAAATATATGACAGAATTTATCTGCGTTGCCGTTCTTGTAATCTTTGGAATATATAATGGCATCGTCATGCCGTATACCTGTTTCAGTATCGGGCAGAGATTTACGAATCATAAGGTGCTGGGAGCATTTTTAACATACATGGCAATTTACATGATAAATCAGGCGATTGGAATGGTATTCCTCTCAGCGATGGTATTTACCGGAGCAGACATGATATTAGCAGATGAAACAAAGATGCTGCATTATGTACTGTTTTACAGTCTGGGATTGGAGGTCGTGGAAGGTATCGTTTGCACCGTCATTACCTATTTTATGCTGGACAGAAAATTAAATCTGGAATAAAAAGTCCCGAAAGCCCTTGCGAAAGGGCTTTTTTTATGCTATCATAAAGGCTCGTGATATATAAGAACTACGCACATAGTTCATTATGACACAAAATTTCCTTGCTTTTCCGTTGAGGGAAAAGCCAGAGACCAGAAGGAGGTAGAAAGCATGAACAAATATGAATTAACAGTTGTTGTCAGTGCTAAGTTAGAAGATGAGGAAAGAGCTACCGAGTTAGAGAAAGTAAAAGCTCTCGTAGAAAAATTTGGCGGCACAGTAACAAACATCGATGATGCGGGCAAAAAGAAATTGGCTTATGAAATCCGCAAGATGTCAGAAGGTTACTACTACTTTATCTCTATTGATACTGATAACACAAACCTGCCAAGCGACATTGGAAGCCAGCTTCGCATCAGTGAAAATGTTATCAGATTCATGACAGTTTCAGTAGAAGCGTAATCAATGCAATAGGAGGCAGTATATGAATAAGGTTATTTTAATGGGCAGACTTACCCGCGATCCGGAAGTCAGATATTCTACTTCAGGCGACAATCAGTTGGCGATTGCCAGATATACATTGGCGGTAGACAGAAGATTTCGCAGAGACGGAGACCAGCAGACGGCAGATTTTATCCGCTGCGTGGCATTCGGCAGAGGCGGCGAGTTTGCAGAAAAGTATTTCCATCAGGGAACAAAAATTGTAGTGGAAGGTCGTATTCAGACCGGAAGCTATCAGAACAAAGATGGCCAGACGGTATACACGACAGAGGTTGTTGTGGAAAATCAGGAATTTGCTGAGAGCAAGGCTGCATCAGAGCAGAATAACAGTTATCAGCCACAGGCAGCAGCACCGACTGCACCTGCCGGAGACGGATTTATGAATATTCCTGACAGCGTAGATGATTCCGGATTGCCATTTAACTTTTAAAGAAAGATAGGAGGTCTATTATGCCATATAATAAGAGTGAAAGACCGGATTCTCCAATGAGAAGGAGAGGCGGCCGCAGAAGAAAAAAAGTCTGCGCATTCTGCGCAAGTGAAAATAAGGCGATTGATTACAAGGACGTAGCGACATTAAAGAGATACGTTTCAGAGAGAGGTAAAATTCTTCCTAGAAGAATTACCGGAAACTGTGCGCGTCACCAGAGAGCGCTTACGACAGCAATCAAGAGAGCAAGAAATATTGCTTTAATGCCTTACACAGTTGAATAAGATATTGATGATTAAAGGCTTTCCCGTATGTGGGAGAGCCTTTTTTTCGTGCTGCTCTTTTCTATGCCGGTCGATTCAAAGTTCATCGCGGAAACACTCAATTCCAGAAAAATGTGTAAAAATCTTTGAAAAAACTCAGAAAAATGTGTTTTTATTGTTTAAAAAACCTAGAAAAATGTGTTATACTATATTTAATCGTAAAAAATGAGGGAGTGAATCTGATGAAACGGAATGCGATAGAGGATTTGATAAAATGGAAAGCGGACAAGGACAGAAAGCCGCTGGTTATACGCGGAGCGCGTCAGGTGGGAAAGACATGGCTGATGAAAGAGTTTGGGCAAACCTGTTATGATACATTTGTCTATTTTAACTTTGATGAAGAAGACGAATTAAAATCTATTTTTGAGGGAAATAAAAACCCACAGCGCATTGTAGAACTTCTTTCCATGATAGCCGGTGAAAAAATTGAACCGGATAAAACGCTCATTATATTTGATGAGATTCAGGAATGTCCGGAGGCGTTGAACACGCTGAAATATTTTAAAGAAAAGGCAAACGAATATCACGTCGTTGCCGCCGGAAGTCTTTTGGGAACGCTTTTGGCAAAACCGAAATCGTATCCTGTGGGAATGGTCAATCTGATTGACCTCTATCCACTGACCTTTGATGAATTTCTCGCTGCGACTGATTCGGCTCTGTATTCGTATTATAAAAGTATCCGCAGGGAACAGACGATTGAAGAAATTTTTCATCACAGGCTGCTCGAGGCTTACAACAATTATCTTATTATCGGCGGAATGCCGGAATGTGTCGCTTCATGGATTGAACATCACGATCCGAAAAAAATCTCACAGATTCAGAGAGAGTTGATTGAAGTTTATGAAAATGACTTTTCAAAACACAATGGAAGCGTGAACAGTGGAAGGATTCTGATGGTTTTCCGCAGTATTGTTTCGCAGCTTGCCAAGCCGAATGAGAAGTTTATGTATGGCGCGGTAAGAACAGGCGCAAGAGCGCGGGATTTTGAGGAGGCGATTGAATGGCTGGTGTCTGCCGGTATGCTCAATCGGCTTTACAGTGTTTCCAAAATGGAACACCCGCTGTCCGCATTCGACAGGCTTGATGCTTTTAAACTTTTTGTTTTTGATACTGGTTTGCTCAAGCACATGGCAGGAATTGATAATAGCGCGATTTTATTGAAAAATGATTATCAGTTTAAAGGACAGTTGACTGAAAACTATGTCTTGCAGCAGCTTCGCGGACAGTTTGAGGTTGCACCGCGATACTACGCCGATAAGAACAGCGAACTGGATTTTGTCTTACAGTTCGGTACTGAAATTGTTCCGGTTGAAGTAAAAGGCGGCGAAGCAAAAGCAGCGCCGTCTTTTAAGAAATATGTTTCCGACAAAAAGCCGCCTTATGCAATCCGTTTTTCAAAACGGGGATACCGCAGGGACGGAATGATTACCAATATCCCCCTGTATCTTGCGGCAAAATTGAAAGAACTTTTGTAATTCGTTTTCTAAGCGTCAAATCCGCACCGTTGCATCAGTTCCCTTGTCTGCTCCATTTGCGTGTCCGTAACGGAGGCGAGGGAACTGCGGAGTTTGACAAAATCTTTTCGGGAAACGATCAGCCGTTTGACATTCAGGCGTACCCAATAAAACGGAAGTAAAAAACGATGCCGGCTTAAAGCGCCGCCGTAGTAACTGTCCATAGTGTGATAGTCTGGGAAAATCTTTGAGAGCAGGGCAGGTCTGCGTTTTTTATTCTGCACCGCCTGATTGACTTCCTCCTGTACCTTACTTCCAAACGCGCCGTTTCTTAAAATATAGTCCAACAGTAAATCGACCGTCTGCTGTTCGTTGGCAGAAAGCTTCTTATCGTGGAACCAGAAATCAATCAGTAATCTCAGATTTTCATGAAACTGCATAAGCCCTAAATGCGACAACTCTTTCTCAATAAAATCCCAATTGTTCACAAAATCTGCATGTTGCAGCATATAAATATCCATACACTGATTCAGCCCCAGACCGCCTTTCCGGAAATGTTTTGCCATATGAATGATATGGTAAAGATAAAAATATTCGGGGCTTATTTCATACTCATGGGAAGCGCCGTCTTTTAAGGCACAATGCTCCCAGATGTCTTTCAGGTAGCCGTACCAAGTCACATAACCCCTGTCAATCAGCATTTGCTGCATTTCGACCTTGATTTTATTAACCGGCTTGAAAAAAGAAATTCCGTCGGGATCTTTTGTGTGCGTCAGATATCCCTGATTTTTGAAAATCGTTTCCAAGCGTTGAAAATCGCAGCCGCGATACAGCGCGTCAATATCCGTCATCGGACGCATGGCAGGATCGGGGTAGAGATACTTTGTAACGCTGCCCTTCAAAAAAATAAAATCAATGCCGGATTTTGTGAGTTCGGTCGTTATGTTCTGAATTTCAAAGGCTCTGTTAGCGTCTGCTACCAAAGCCTTCTTGTAAGATAATATATAAGACTCCCAATGAGGGATATTTTCCGTCGTTTCCTTTGGAAGCTTACGAAGCCCGAAATATAAGGTCGAAGTAAGCCTCTGTGAGGAGGCGATTTTGTAAATAAAATCCCAGTCAGCGTCCGGAGGGGGAACCGCAGGCTGACGGTCGGTTACCGAACAACGCAGTAAATCCAGAAAAGTCGTGATTTCTTTTTCATGAAGCATGAAAAACTCCTCTCTGTCTCTTTTGAGAATTGTTATTCCGCAAGAGGAATCCCGCGGTGTTCAACGGAAGTAGAAAAAACAATCTGAGTTTTGGTACTTCCAAAGGTCTGCAATTCGCCGATGAAATGATCCAGTTCTTCGGTGCTCTTAAACATGACCTCAATCAGCATGGCGTAATCGCCGGTAACGCAGTTACATTCCACGACATTGTTACAGCTTTTAATGTAAGGATAAAAATCCTGCTTCTGTCCCGGGTGCACTTCCAGATTGATAAATGCCTTAATATGGTAGCCCAATTCGGCAGCGTTGAGACGGGCGCTGTAACCTGTGATAATTCCCGCATTTTCTAAGCGTTCAATTCGGGCGGATACTGCCGGCGAGGACAGAAACACCTGATTTGCAATCGCTTTCAAGGGGGTGCGGGCGTTTTCATGTAACAGTTTGATGATCTGCTCATCAATATGGTCTAATTCATGACGCATAAGTAGTACTCCTTTCTTCTTTTTATTTTTCAGTCTTGTGCCGGTAAAATTTAATAATATTATAAAATTTTACTTAAAACTTTACTAAATAAAGTAAAATCCATAAAAACACAATCTCAGTATAGCACAATATTTAATTTCGGAACAGAAAAATTTATTTTTTTCCAAAAAAGAGTTCAAAGAAAAAGAAAAATTTGGAGTTTTTCCAAAAAAGAGTTTAAGGCAAAAGAAAAATTTGGGGTTCTTCCAAAAAAGATAATGTATAGCGCAATTTTAGGATTCATAAAATAGAACAGCGTCATAAAAAGGGCGGGAATAAAAAAGAGAGGACGAATAGATTGATGGAAATTTATGTAGTAAAAAAGGGCGACAATATCGACAGTATTGCAGAGGAGTACGGAATCCCGGTACAGAAAATCATTACGGACAATCAGTTGGTTTATCCTTACAGGCTTGCAGTGGGACAATCGCTGGTGCTCGATAACGGAGAAAAAAGACCAGACCGAAGGAGGGCAGTCATCAACGGATTTGCCTATCCGTTTATCAGCAGATATGTACTCCGGGAGAGCCTGCCTTCCATGTCGGGGCTTGCCGTTTTTTCTTATGGGTTTACGCCGGAGGGAGAAGTGCTGCCGCCGGCACTGGCAGTGGAGGAGTTAATTGCGCTCGCTTATGAATTTTCTGCGCAGCCGATTTTAACGCTGACGCCTCTTGGCGCTGATGGAAAATTTAATAACAATCTGATTTCTATGGTGGTCAACGATGAAGCCGCAACAGAAAATCTGATTAACAATTTACTTTCAATCATGCTGGAGAAAGGATATCAGGGGTTGGACATTGACTTTGAATATATTAAGGCGGAGGATCGGGACACTTTTGTCGGGTTTGTGCGGACAGTGACAGAGCGAATGAATGAGCAGGGTTATACGGTGTCGATTGACCTTGCGCCGAAGACGTCCGCAAACCAGACGGGCGTATTGTATGAGGGGAAAGACTATCCGGCGCTGGGCGCAATCACAGACAGCGTTCTCGTAATGACGTATGAATGGGGATATACATACAGCGAACCGATGGCGGTGGCGCCGATTAACAAAGTCCGTCAGGTACTCGACTATGCGGTTTCAGAAATCCCGCCGGAAAAAATCAATATGGGGATTCCCAATTACGGATACGACTGGCCGCTGCCCTATGAAAAGGGCGTAACCAAAGCAAAAACCATCGGAAATGTGGAGGCGGTGCAGCTCGCAGTCAATTATGGAGTGGAAATTCAGTATGATGAGGTTGCGAAAACACCGTATTTCAATTATATTAGTGATGGAATTCGGCATGAAGTCTGGTTTGAAGACGCCAGAAGCCTTCAGGCGAAAATGGAGCTGGTTTACGAATACGGGTTACGGGGGATTTCCTTCTGGCAGATTATGCAGTTACTCCGTATCAACTGGCTGCTGATTGATTACAATTTTATTGTGGAAAAGCGGTAAGTATTGTGAAATAAGAAAAAGGGGGGTGAAGTAAGAAACGGGGGGCTTCTAATAAAAAGAACTGTCTGCTGTGAAATAAATTGGCAGAAAATGCAGTTATAATAAGTAGAACAGAAATCATAACCGGATTTCGTATTCAAAAGATAGTAGGAGGGAGAACATGAAAAAACGTATATTACAGATGATAACAGTAGGGATTATTTTCGCAGCAGTATTGACTATTCATACTGCAGTGCATGAAATGGTTACAGGGGCAGCAGCCAAAGTTGACGCCCGCATTGTGGATTATGATTCAGGCTCAAAAACAGAGCGGTTTCATTATGGGAGAGATGTAGGACAAACGGTAAATATCAGTGTCAGAGGAGATAAGGAAAGCATAAAAGTGACAAATGTCACTATTACATCCGCAGACACAACAGTTTGTTCCGTTACGAAGACAGGGGGATACTACACACTGCACTTTTTAAAAGAAGGCACTTCCGTCATTACGATGAAGTGTAAGGCAGACGGTAATGCAGTGGAAAAAAGGCTGCTGGCATCCTGCCTGACCAAGACAGATACAACGGAAGCAGTACTAAAACAAGATAGTATCGTTTACCGAGGATGCTCCGACCGCGAGGGGATATCGTCAAAAAACACAGAAGTGAAAGACCGGATAGAGTATGAGGAAGATATTACAATTGACGGCATGTGCGGTAATTATTATCGTATATGGCTGGAAGATGATACCTTTGGAGATTCGGGTGAAAACTGGGGATATGTTAAAAAACAGGATGTAATTATTCCATTGGAAGATATTGAAATTCCTAAAGAACTCAATATGTATGAAGATACACAGCAGTATATGGACGTAAAATACATTCCCAACATTGCGCCAATTATAAAAATTACATGGAAAAGTTCCAATACAAATGTTGTAAAAGTAGACGCACAAGGGAAACTGACTGCGGGAAAGCGAGGAAGTGCAGTTGTCACAATGATTGCAGACAGCAGTCCGGCAATCCAAAAGCAATGCAGGGTAACCGTTAAACCATATATTCCTGTTACGGGAATTAAAATTACTCCGGACAAAACAGAAACAGATAATGGTGTGCTCGGAAAAATTTCTGTGGAAATTATTCCGTCGGATGCGTCCGTACAGGATTTCACATGGCACGTTGACAATGATGACGTCCTGCAGGTTGATCCGAAAGGAAGATATATGGGAAAGAAGCCCGGAATTGCAACCGTAACAGTGACGACTGTGGAAGGCAAATTTACGGATTCCTGCAGTATTACAGTGCTGCCGGTTAAAGTGGCAGGGGTTTCCGTACAGAAGGAGGCTGAAATCAATGTCAACGAAGTCTGCAGCCTCGTATGGAATACAGTGCCGACCAACGCGACAAACAAACATGTTACATGGAAAAGCAGCAATGAATCTGTGGTCAGGGTAGATAAGTTCGGCAATGTGAGAGGAGTATCACTGGGCAGCGCAGATATCTATGTCACAACAGAAGAAGGAAACTACACCGATGTATGCAGGGTTACAGTCAGCAAATTTGTGAATGATATTCATATGGCAAAGAACTATTTCAAACTGAAACCCGGAAAAACGAAAAAAATAAAAATAAAAATAGAGCCCGCGGATTGTACGAAAAAAGATATCGTGTGGCGGACAGACAATAGTGAAGTTGTGTCTGTGACAGCAGAGGGAGTGATAAAAGCAAACAAACCGGGGAGAGCAAAGATTATTGTATACGACCGGTATACCGGAGCATTTGATTTTGCGCTGATTCGGGTGACCGCAGGTTTCCAAAAACCAAAATTAAAATTCAGCGGTAAAAAAACACTGACATGGAAAAAGCAGCAGTATGCAACAAAATACGTTGTCTATGAAAAAGAAAAAGGGGCGAAAAAATTTAAGAAAAAGACAGAAGTCAAGGGCAACCAAACAAAGTGCACCCTAAGCAGCGTAAAAAAACAAAATCAATATAAAATCAGGTGCTACTGTAAAGAGAATCAAGAATACAGTAAGTACAGTAATATTGCGGAGGTAAAGTAAGATGAAAAAAGAAAGAACAAACAGCCGATGGGGTATAAAAGTTGTTTCAATGGCAGTGATTATGACACTCATCATAAATGCACCACTTATACATAAAACGGTAATAAAAAAGACGGAAGCGCAAACCATCAGCGCTGAGACGGAATGGAACATTAAATGCCTAAATGCAGAAAAATCCTATGAGGAAAGCAAAAATCTGAAAAAGATAAAAGTAGTGGTGCTGGATTCAGGGCTGGATTATGACAGAGACTTGCCGGCGGTAAAAAAGAAAGATTTTCTGGGACAGGGTGAATTGCATCCTTTATATCAGGATATGACCGGTCATGGAACTTCTGTTGCAAGTTTAATCTGCGCAAGAAAAAATGAAGACAGAATTACCGGAATTGCTGCAAATGTAGAACTCTATGTCGCAAGGATTTTTGATTATGGAAATGACGCACCGGTAGAACGCGTCGTCCGCGCAATCAATTGGGCGGTAGATGAAAAAGTGAATATTATTCACATGAGTTTCGGGACAAAAGAGTATTCCGGAGCATTGGAAGATGCTATTGAAAGAGCATATCAGGCAGGGATTTTGATTATCGCCGCAGCAGGGAATAGCGGACATGCGCCGGAGGATGAATCCACAATCGAATATCCGGCAGCCTTTGATAATGTCATTTCCGTAGGGGCAACGGACAAATATAACAACATGACGCAGTCAAGTTCCACTGGAGACGAGATGGACGTAGTGGCGCCGGGGGATTGTGTTCTGACAGACGGAGCGTTTGGTGGCGTAGCAGTAGATGATGGGACAAGCATTTCAGCCGCACAGGTGACCGGCGTGGCGGCAGTACTGTGGGGAAAACATCCGGAAAAGACAAATGAATTTATAAAAAATCTGCTGGTAGGAAGCGCCAACAAAGAGGCAGTAAACAGTGAGTTTTGTGGAAATGGTCTGGTCGATTATGAGCAGGCAGACAAAAACTACGACCAAATGAACCGGAACTATCAGGAATATAAAAAGGATGGCGTATCGGAACAAAAAGCCATAGAAAAGGCAGAGGAAAACCTTCCGGAAAATACTAAGACCGTAAAAACCCATGGAGAGGTAAATTATGTCAATGCGTCATGGTCAGGAAAAAACCATAAAGCAATAGTTGAAAACGCCAATGGAGAAAATAATAAATATTTAGACAATGCCTCCATAGATTATGTGAAGGCGGGAGCAGTGCACTCGGATAGATTTAAAGAAATGAGTGGTATGGCGAATAATCCATATTTTCATGGAAGGGGAGACTATCTGGCAAATACCCAGTATTTGTACTGTCTGGCGATAAATTATAAGAAAAAGACCGAAGAAAACAATGATGTACCTTATCCGACGACCAAACAGTTAGGTTTCAAAAACTATACAAAAGAAGTAAAAATAAAGAAAAAGAAAGGGAAAAAGGGAAAACAGAAGACAAAGCAGGTAACCGTAAATCCTGTCCAAGCACTGGAAAAGAAACTGAAATCCAATAATTTCTTGGACGCTTATTTTAAGTCAGTTGTAGATGGTGGATATTTTACTAAGGATATCAATTCACAGGAAGATAAACCTCAAATGCAGCAGAGCAATTCTGCTAAGGGATATATCCTGTTGGGCGCGGCTATCCACAACCTGACCGACGTCTTTTCCCACAATGTAAGAAAACAGCTTCCGAAAAAATATGGAGGATTGTGGTGTCCGACAGTACATAAAAAAAAGAAGACCGGAATGGCATGGGACACAAATTCAGGAGATAAAAAAAGAGGGGAAGCGGAACAAAAGTATTTGAAGTATTTGCTCGATAACTTTGCAATAGCGGATAAGAGGGCTGAAACAGAGGAGACAAGTACCACAGACCAAGCAAATAGCACAAGTCCAGCAAACAACGCAGGACAAACAAATAGCACAAGTCCAGCAAACAACGCAGGTCAAACAAATAACACAAGTCCAGCAAACAATACAGGTCAAACAAATAGCACAAGTCCAGCAAATAACACAAGTTCAACAAACAGCACAGGTCAAGCAAAGAAAAAAGTTAAAAAAGTCAATCAGGAGAGTATGTATAAACTGGCCGAAAAAGCAGGGGAATGTGTGCTTGCCGCGTTCAGCAGTGAAGAAAGCAGTGGGGAAGGCAGTAAAAAAACATGGTATAGTCTGCTGAAACAAGAACTAAAACAGGTTAAGAACAGTAAATTAAAATTGCGGGATATCAATGGACAGTGGAGGATACTGACAGGCAAACAGGGAACCTTTAAAGGTCTGACAGAGGGAAAAAATCCGAAGCAGAAGAAAGTGGGGTTAAAATATAGTATAATAAGTAGCGACAACAAAAGAAGAATACAAATTTTGCCCAAGCACGCATATGGATATTCAATATATATAAACAAAAAATTGATAAAGTCGAATAAAGAGGGCATAATGGCTGTCAAGCCATCGAAATTGAAAAAAAATAAAATCAATATAATGTCATACAGAGGCTTTAAGAGGAAATCTCATACGTTTAATGTAAAATTTAAAATAAAATATTCATGCAAGGGAATGAAAAATGTAAGAATAAAAAAAGGAAAAAAGAATACGGTTCAAATAGCTCAGATAGGAAATGATATTACCTTTACTCCGAGGAATAATATTTTTGAAGTCAAAAAAGGAAAGAAAAAATTTAAAGGCTGGCATCGGAAAAGGGGGAAAAAGGATAAGTCGCTGTCAGTAGATATAAAAGCTAATAAGAAAAAGGAAAAGTTTCCGAAAAATGCAGGAAACGAGATTACATTATATCCGGTATTCAAATAGAAAGCTAATAGGAGAGAGATTATGAACAAAACATTAAAAGGAATAATTGCATGTCTGGCGCTGGCGGCAGCGCTTCTGGCGGTGCCATGCGTGGCGCAGGCAGGGCAGGGAAAAGGAATCAGCATCAGGGAAAACTTTGGGAACTACCGGGATATCCTGAGAGAAAAAAAGTATGACCGGAACCGGGACGGATATTTAAGCCGGGGAGAAATAAAAAAAATAAAAAGTCTGGACATAAGCAAGTTTTATTACAAAGTTAATCTGAAAGGATTGGGCAGGCTGAAAAATCTGGAAAAACTGTCCGTCGAGGCAGAAAGGCTCCGCAATGTAAAAGAGATAGGGAAACTGAAACGGCTCAAAAGCATCGACATATCTGTGGAGTATAAGGAAAGAAAAACCATAAATCTGAAAAAAGCCAAAAAACTTAAATCCATAAAAGTGGTGGCGGACATAAGGGGACTGAAGGTAAGAAAAGACAACCGGATAGAGGAATTGCTCCTGCAAGGGGTTCAGAACGGGGCAGAGGTACTTTTAAAATGCCGGAAGGTACGGAAAGCGGATGTTTCGGCAACCGGAGGAAAAGAAACTGTCATTGACTTTAAGGGACGGAACATCAGGGAACTATATCTGAGTTACATGCCGAATGTAAAAAAGGTGGAAATAAAAAACTGCAACCGGCTGGAAAAGTTTGAATGGTACGGAGGAAAAGGGAAAAACTGCATCCTGCAGGATAATAAAAGACTGCGCATGGTGCGCATAGTGCACGTCCGGGGACTGAAAGAGGTGTCTTTAAGAGGACTTCCGGGGTTAAAGCGTGTGACGATGGAGGAGAACAACAGTCTGACGGAGGCCCTGCTTTCGGACATGAAGACACTGAAGGAGGTGCGGATTTATGAAAACCCAAAACTGGGGAAGATGACGCTTGAGAACCTGCCGAGACTGGAGGACGCAAACCTTGGCCACAACGCAATAAGCGAACTGAACATCATTGGAGAGAATCAGATATCGTGGCTGGAACTGTATAACAACCGGCTGAAA
>CANRMF010000028.1 GCA_947631665.1 uncultured Lachnospiraceae bacterium
CAGTGAGGAGTTATTTGTTTTTTATAACAAAAAAGTGCCGTATTTATGCGGTTTGTGGCGTTTCGCAAACGCCTAAGTGTAAAAAGTAGTAGAAAGGAGAAAAAACGTGAGCACCTTCACTCATTATGTGGATCGGTTTTTTGGCAAATATTTTTCCATACCAAACTTTTATTTTACGGATATTGTGGAAATTGTGCTGATTGCGATTTTGCTGTACTATGTTATTTTATGGTTCCGCAGGAGCAGGGCATGGGCGTTGTTAAAGGGCATCGCTGTGCTGGTTGTTATTATGGTGCTTGCCGTTCTGTTCAACCTTTCAACGATTGTCTGGCTGATCAACAAGACGTTGAGCGCCGGCATTATTGCGCTTGTAATTATTTTCCAGCCGGAGCTCAGACGCGCGCTGGAGGAACTTGGAAAGAAAAATGTGCTCTTTAAAGTCTTAAAAATCGGCGGCAATATGTTAGGCGATACGTTTGACGACAAATCAATCGAGGAAATTACAAGGGCGACTTTGGAAATGGCAAAAGCCAAAACGGGCGCGCTGATTGTCATCAGTCAGGAAAACGATCTGCAGCAGTATATTGAAACGGGTATCCGTTTGGACGCCAACATTACGAGCCAACTGCTGATTAACATTTTTGAAAAAAATACGCCGCTTCATGACGGCGCTCTGATTATCCGGGACAACCGGATTGTGGCGGCAACCTGTTATCTGCCATTGTCAGAAAGCATTTCCCTGAGCAAAGATTTGGGGACAAGACACCGCGCGGGACTGGGTATCAGCGAGGTGACAGACAGTATTGTAATTATTGTATCTGAAGAAACGGGCAGTATTTCAGTCGCCAAGGAAGGAAAACTCATACGTTACGCCGATGCTGCAATCTTAAAGAGCGAACTGCATAAGGCGCAGGGTGACGCAGAGGAGAAAAAATCAAAAAAATTCTGGAAAGGAAGGGAGCGCAGTGAAGAAAGTAATAGCGAAGCTGAAATTCGCGCTGACAAATAATATCGGCATTAAGATTATTGCCCTGCTCTCCGCAGCAATACTTTGGCTGACAGTCATCAATATCAATGATCCGGATAAAACGGTGGTAATCTACAATATTCCGATTACGATAACGGATACGGAAGTATTGACGGAACAGAATATGGTGTATGATACGGGGATTTCCTATACGGTCAATGTAAGCGTACAGGGAAAACGCTCGATTGTTTCTACGTTGGACGAAGGGGATTTTCGCGCGACGGCATCTCTAAAAGAACTGTCAAAGGTAAACTCCCTGCCGGTAGACGTTGTCGTAAAGGACGCTTCCAAAGCAAGAAAGGTTACGATTACAAAACAGTCGGTCAAGACGATTAATTTAAACATAGAACAAATCAAACAGAAAGAGTACGACTTGGAAGTAGAGTTTGACGGAAATCTTGCAAACGGTTATTCCATAGGGCAGTATACGTTGTATAAAAATCAGATTACTGTCGACGCGCCGAATTCCGTTTTGAAAAAAATCGATTATGCGGCAGTCGTCTGTGACGTCAGCGGCATTCACGACGATATTAACGGGGCAGACTGCAGGGTTGTGCTGTATGATGAAAATCATAAAAAAATATCGTTGAAAAAAAATAATATTACGCTGTCCAATAAAATCGTTAAGATTGACGTTGATATTTTAAAGGGCATTGAGATACCGATTACACCGCTGACTAAAGATAATATCGGCAGTCCTGCCAAAGACTGCAGGGTGACCAAAGTTACCATGAGCCAGAAAACGGTGACGGTGCTGGGAAATCCGGAGGAAGTCGACCAGTTAAAGAAAATTGACATTTCCTCCATGATTGATATTTCGTCAGAGAGCCGGAGCGTCACAAAAGAAATTGATATCTCATCTCTATTTCCGGAAAGCGTTACGCTGGCGAGCGGAAATATTATTACGGTTGACATTGAAATAGAGCGCTATATCAACAAAAGCGTTACGGTTCCGGCGCAGGAGATCCAGTTAATCCATGCAGACGAAGATTATGATATCTCCATAGTTTCCAAAAAAATCAGTATTCAGCTTTACGGACAGGAAACCAAACTGCGCAGTTTAGATGCGAAAGACCTGAAAGTAACCGTTGATATGCAGGGTATTTCCGCAGAGGGAATGCAGGACGTCAAAGCGGATATTCAGAGTCCGCCGGACATTACGGTAGTTAATGACGTCACCGTAAAAGTGAGAGTCAGAAAAAAAGATAAAGAAAACACGCAAAGCAATTAGAAGGAGGGACTTATGAGCACTATTTTAGTAACAGGCGGAGCAGGTTTTATCGGAAGTCATACCTGTGTTGAGTTAATTGAAAACGGATATGATGTCGTCGTTATTGATAATCTTTCAAACGCATCTGAAGAATCCCTGAAAAGGGTTGAGCAGATTACCGGAACACCGGTGAAATTTTATCAGGCGGATATTGCAGACGAAGCGGTAATGAATCAGATTTTAGAAGAAAATGATATATTTGCCGTAATTCACTTTGCAGGTTTAAAAGCGGTAGGAGAATCCGTACAAAAACCTTTAGAGTACTATACCAACAATATTTCCGGTACGCTTTCCATGTGTAAAGTGCTTCGTGAGCATCATGTGAAAAATATTATTTTCAGTTCGTCCGCTACCGTTTACGGAGAGCCTGAGATTATTCCGATTACGGAGGAATGTCCGAAAGGACAGTGTACGAACCCTTACGGTTGGACAAAATCCATGCTGGAGCAGATATTGACGGATATGCAATATGCCGATCCGGAATGGAATGTCATTTTACTGCGTTATTTTAATCCGATTGGCGCGCATAAGAGCGGTCTGATTGGCGAAGATCCAAATGGAATTCCAAATAATCTGATGCCGTACATTACAAAGGTGGCGACCGGGCAGCTTCCGCGGGTGAATGTCTATGGAAATGATTACCCGACGCCTGACGGAACCGGAGTGCGGGATTATATCCATGTTGTGGATTTAGCAAACGGACATGTCAGGGCGCTTGAAAAAATCAAGGAAAATCCGGGAGTGAAAATTTACAATCTCGGAACAGGAAAAGGATACAGCGTATTAGAAGTCATTGAAAACTTTAAGGAGGCGAGCGGAGTAGATATTCCTTATGTGATTACCGGACGCAGGGCGGGAGACATCGCCGAATGTTATGCGGACGCATCGCTTGCAAAAGAGGAATTGGGTTGGACTGCCCGGTACGGAATCAGGGAAATGTGTGCAGATTCATGGAACTGGCAGAAGAACAATCCGAACGGATACAGAAAATAGACGGAGACATTATACGAGGAGAAAATCATGAGTTCTAAAAGCAACCCAAAGAAGCAACTGAAAAAACTAAAGAAAATTAAAAAACTGGTTGTTACTCTGGAAGTAATTCTTGGAATTATCGTGGCAATGTATGCGGCTCTGGTGTTTATTCCGGGAGTCCGTTCCACTGTGATTAAGGCGGCAGCCAACACAGAGATAGGACAGAAACTTCTTTCACTGATTGCCAGCGGCTCTTTTAACGAAGCGATTTACGACGCTGATTTCGACAGTGGAAAAATTAAGACAAACAACCTGAAATACAAATATTCCGAAGAATACACCAATTTCGTTCTTTTCGGGGTGGATTCCAGAAACGGCGAGGTGGACGCTTCCAACAGTGATTCCATTTTAATTGTCAGTGTTCACAATACGACAGGGGAAGTGAAGATGGTATCCGTTTACCGCGACACCCTTTTGGGAATTTATGATGCAGCCGGCAATCTGACCAAATATTTCAAAGTAAATTCCGCATATGCGGGAGGCGGGCCGGAAGGCGCCATCAATACCCTGAACAAAAATCTGGATTTGGATATTTCGGATTATGTAACGGTCAATTTTGCGGGCGTTGCAAAGATTATTGATTCGCTTGGCGGAATTAAGGTAAATATGACGGAGGACGAGGTGGCGCAGCTCAACCATCATTTAAAAAGCACCATCAGTTCTACCGGAGAGTATTCGCCGGGCATTTCCCACGCGGGCAAAGGCATTACCCTGAACGGAATTCAGGCGACTACTTACTGCCGTATCCGTAAAGCGACATTTTACGATCCGGACACCGGAGAAGCCGTCAGCAATGACTTTGGACGGGCGGCAAGACAGCGTTCTGTAATGACAAAACTGATTGCAAAGGCAAAAGAGGCGGGCGTGACGCAGTTGCAGGATATGGTTCAGACCGTTTTAAAAGAAAATAAAAAAGGCGAAAAAATTATTTCCACCAGTTTCAGTTTTGATGAAATCGTAAATATGCTTCCGATTATTATGGACTTTGAACTTTCCGGAAGCGAGGGATTTCCATCAAACCTGACGACCGGCACAATCAGCGGCGCAAGTTATGTCATTCCACTCGGTTTAAGCGCAAATGTCGCAGAGCTTCATAAATTCCTGTATGCAGAAGAACATTATACGGCGACCGAAAATGTCAACTCCGTCAGCGCGTATATTACGAGTTATACGGGATATAATGAAAACAATCAGAGCGGATATAATATCGGAGGAAACGGAGAAACCACAGAGCCGACCTCTTATGTTCCGCCGGATATGGATTACGACGATCAGGGAAAAAGCGACTACTATTAAAAACAAAAGAAATCAGAAAATGATGGTAATTTTATAAAATTATCATCATTTTTTTTCAAATAGAACACAAAATCAACACATCTTTTTTTTAAACTGTGTACAGACAAACAAATTAAACAGAGAGTGATATGGAAGGAGAAACATGATGTACGATAACGATTACGAAAATGAACAGACAAACTCCGGTGAAGGCGCAGCGCAAGACTCCGGTTCGGGAGAGCAGACTTATTACAATTCTGCGAAAGACTCCGGTTCAGGCGAGCAGACTTATTACAATTCTGCGAAAGATTCCGGTTCAGAAGAACAGAATCATTCCTATGGGGGAAATTATTACAATCAGAATAATAACCCGTATCAAAATCAGCCTGAAAAGAAAAAGAAAGGAAACGGTTTTGCAAAATTTATTATTGCAATCGTGGTAGTGCTGGGGATCTCGTTAGTCGCTGCCGCAGGATTTATATGGCTCAGCAGAGTTGACGGCGACCATGACGACATGGGCTTCCTCCAGCAGAATGAAAACGGACAAAGCAGTGCCGGTTCTAAAGAAGAAGCCACTTATGACCAGACAAAGGTTTATGAAGCGGCTGATGGAATTGCCGTAACGGACGTTTCCGAAATCGTGGAACAGAACATGCCGTCCGTTGTGGCCATCACGAGTACAACAGTGATAGAGCGCGGACAATATTATGATTTTTACAATTATTATTTTGGCGGCGGGAATGACAGTGGAAAGTATCAGCAGGAAACCGCAGGCTCCGGCATTATTATTAAGCAGACCGAAGGGGAACTTTTAATTGTCACCAACAACCACGTTGTAGAGGATTCCGACAATGTCAAAATCGTGTTTGATGGTATGGATTCCAAAGACGCTGTCGACGGACAGATAAAGGGGACAAATCCAACGTCAGATGTTGCGGTTGTCGCTGTGAAAACTTCCGATATTCCAAAAAATGCAAATATTAGAGTTGCCACACTTGGAAATTCTGATGACATTAAAGTCGGAAACGGAGTGATTGCCATTGGAAATGCTTTAGGCTACGGGCAGTCTGTTACGACCGGAATTATCAGCGCAAAGGACAGAAATGTCGAACTGGACAACGGAACGATGACACTGTTGCAGACCGATGCGGCAATCAACGGAGGCAATAGCGGCGGAGCCCTGTTAAACGCCAAAGGCGAAGTGATTGGAATCAATGTGGCGAAATATTCCTCCAGCAGTTCCGCAAACTCTGCAAGTATCGAGGGAATGGGTTTTGCAATTCCGATTTCTTCCGTAACCGATACAATCAACAATTTGGAAAATATGAAAACAAGGCAGAAAGTTGATGAGGACAAGAGAGGATATCTGGGCATTAACGGCAATGACGTTGATGAGGAGGACGCTTTGTTCTACAATATTCCACAGGGCGTCATCATAACATCTGTGGGAGAAAATTCTCCGGCCGCAAAAGCGGGCATTGAGGAAAAGGATATTATTACTTCGTTTGACGGACAGGAAATCAAGAGTATGTCCGAATTGCAGAAAAAATTGGAATACTATGCTGCAAACGAAAAGGTCAAAGTCGCAATTTCAAAGAATACGGGAAACGGATACCAGAGTAAGGAAGTGACCGTAACTTTGGGCGACAGCAGCGTATTGAGTAACGACTAAACGCAAACCGGCAGACGGAGAGAAAAAGAGTTCCAGCGATGGCATTAGTTACCATGCGGGAACGCTTTTTCTTTTGGAGAAACTGTGGTAAAATCATAACGGACGATTTGTGAAGTTTACCAAAGGAGAGTGCAATGAAAAAAGATTTTGAAGATACAGAGGATTTCAGGGAAGTAAAAAATTCCGGTTCAGGCGATGAAAAAAATCCGGATACGGAAAAAAAGCAGTTAGAGAAAACGGCAGAGCGCGCCGGCAATGAAGACGAATTTGAAAAAATCTGTTATGTCTGCCGCAGACCGGAGAGCAAGGCAGGAAAAATGATTGACATGCCGGGCGGTATCAGTGTATGTACGGATTGTTTACAGAAAAGCTTCAACAGTTTTCACAATATGGGCATGGGTATGCAGATGAATATCAGCAAAGAGGAACTGGAGGAGCTGCTGAATATGCCGGGCGTTCATATGATGACGTCGGACGAATTCAGAAAGAATATTCCTGAAAATCAAAAACTGAAAAAGAAAAAAGCAGGTGAAAAAAAGGAAGCGCCGGCGCTTGACATCAATCAGATTCCCGCGCCGCACATTATTAAAGGAAAACTGGACGAATATGTCATTGGGCAGGATCACGCAAAAAAGGTTATGTCCGTTGCGGTTTATAACCACTACAAACGGGTTGCGACCGGCATGATGGACGACATTGAAATTGAAAAATCCAATATGCTGATGATTGGGCCGACAGGCTGCGGAAAGACCTATATGGTCAAGACGCTGGCAAAACTTTTGGACGTACCGCTGGCAATTACGGACGCCACCTCGCTTACGGAAGCAGGCTACATCGGCGACGATATTGAGAGCGTTGTTTCAAAACTGCTGGCGGCAGCCGATAATGACGTCGAACGCGCCGAAAAGGGCATTATCTTTATCGATGAAATCGACAAAATTGCAAAAAAGGATACGAGCCGCAGCAGGGACGTCAGCGGGGAGTCAGTACAGCAGGGTATGCTCAAACTGCTGGAGGGCAGCGAAGTAGAAGTACCGGTTGGAGCCACCAGCAAAAACGCAATGGTGCCGTTAGCCACAGTCAACACGAAAAATATTTTATTTATCTGCGGCGGGGCCTTTCCGGATTTGGAGGATATTATCAAAGAGCGGTTAAATAAACAGGCGTCTATCGGTTTTATGGGAGATTTGTCGGACAAATATGACAAAGACCCGAATATTATCAGACACGTGACGCAGGAGGATTTGAGAAAATTCGGCATGATTCCTGAATTTTTAGGAAGACTTCCGATTGTGTTTACGCTTGAAGGACTTACAGAGTCCATGATGGTGCAAATTCTGACGGATCCGAAAAATGCAATTATAAAGCAATATCAGAAGCTTTTGGAGCTTGACGAAGTTAAACTGGAATTTACGGAGAAAGCACTACATACCATAGCAAAAAAAGCATTGGAAAAAAATACGGGCGCAAGAGCGCTGCGCGCTATTATTGAGGAATATATGCTGGATATTATGTATGAAATCCCGAAAGATGCTTTGATTGGCACAGTAACGATTACCGACGAGTACCTTCAGGGAACGGGAACGCCGATTATAGGCATGAGGGGACAAAAGATGCTGAAAGCATAATCTGAGGTAATCTGACGACGAAAAAAATGTCTTACTTTTTTGAAGTAAGGCATTTTTTGCATGAATTCGAGATGACGATGAATACATTGTAAAAAAAGGTTTTTCACAGATGCCGGAATGTAGAACATTTATACCGTCCGAAGAAGTGGTAGATTTTATTGTGCGCTATAACGCTGATTATCTGGATATTCCCAACGAATTTCAAAATGTCTGTATGCAGACGGTCAACGACAAGTTTCTGATTTTGTACGCAGACGAAAACGAAGTGGAGAAAATACGGTTAAGAAATTTTTCCTATACCAATATTCCCAAATTGTACGGCTTGATGGATACGACTGCGGTCGCGGATACCGGAGCGCTCCGTCTGCAGAATCAGGCAAACTTAAATCTGACGGGGAGAGATGTGATTATCGGGTTTATTGACACCGGAATTGAGTATACGAGAGATGAGTTTAAATATCCGACCGGTCAGACCAGAATTATAGGAATTTGGGATCAGACCGACAACAGCGGGAACGTACCGCAGGGACTTGATTTTGGCAGTGAATATACGAGAGAGGATATCAATCGGGCGCTTGAGATGGAAAATCCATATGAGTTTGTGCCGAGCAGGGATTACAACGGGCATGGCACTTTTATGGCAAGCATCACCTGCGGAACATATAATGAGCAGCAGGATTTTATCGGGGTGGCGCCAAACAGTCTGATTGCGATGGTCAAATTAAAGGAGGCAAAGCAGTATCTCAAGGATTTGTATTTTATTCAGGGAAGCGAGCCGGTGTTTCAGGAAAATGATATTATGCTGGCGCTCACATATCTGCGGGGTCTTCAGAAAAAATATAGTAAACCGATGGTCTATGTCGTCGGGCTCGGTTCGGGAAACGGTGCCAGAGTCGGCAATTCCCCGCTGGGAGAGGTGCTGGCGGATTTTGGCAGTGCAATCGGAAACTGCGCCCTGACCTGTACCGGCAATGAGGGCAATGTCAGACTGCACTATTCCGGAATGCTTCAGGAAGGCGGCGTCGAAGATGTCGAGTTTCGGGTAGGGGAGAACAATCCGGGATTTGTTTTGGAGTTGTGGGCAAATGCGCCGGATATTTTTTCGATTGGGTTTGTGTCCCCGTTAGGAGAGAGTATTCCGCGTATTGCGGCGAAAAAAGATGTCAGTGAAACGGTTAATTTTCTGATTGAGGGAACTTCCATAGAGATTGACGTCGTGCTGGTGGAGTCGGGTTCCGGACGGGAGCTGATTTCAATGCGGTTTATGGATCCCGCGCCGGGAATTTGGATTCTCAGGGTTTATGGAACAAATATTTTATCGGGAAAATATAATATCTGGGGAAATTTGAGAATGTTTATGGAGTCGGACACTTATTTTCTGAAACCCGATCCGGAGATTACGCTGACAGAACCGGGCGCGACGCAGGAGGTCATCACCGTCGGCGGATACAATCACTTCAACAATTCGATTTATCCGATGTCCGGCAGAGGGTTTTCCGCAGACGGCCATGTGGAACCGGATATTGTCGCTCCGGCAGTCAATGTTTTTGGGGCGGATATCGGGACGGAGGGCTTTATCCGCAGAACCGGAACGTCGGTTGCGGCAGCTCTGACAGCCGGCTGCTGTGCGCAAATGCTGGAGTGGGGCATTGTCAACGGAAACGAACCCTACATGAAAACCAATCTCGTAAAAAATTATCTGATTCGCGGCGCGCTGAGGGATCGGGATATTTCTTACCCAAATCCCCAGTGGGGTTACGGAAAGCTGGACGTATACAACAGCTTTGTCATCTTGACGACGACGTAAATCTGGGCGGATACAACATTTTTGTCATCTTGATGACGACGTAAAGCCGGCGGATACAACATTTTTGTCGTCTTGACGACGACGTAAATCTGGGAGGATACATTGATTTTTGTATGAAATTGTAATAAACTGTTACTGTTGTAAAATTTAATGTACGAGGAGAAAGAGAAATGAAGTTATCAAAACTTGTCGGAGAAAGATTTAAGGAAAGACCGGCGAACTGCCAGATTGAAAGCCACGCGCTGATGGTGCGGGGCGGTTATATAAAAAATGTAGCAAACGGTATTTATTCCCAGTTCCCGCCAATGAAAAGAATTTCTCAAAAAATAGAAGCAATTATCAGAGATGAAATGGATCAGATTGACGGACAGGAGGTTTTATTTCCGGTGACGCTGCCGGGAAGCCTCTGGGAAGAATCCGGACGGTATGAGAGCGTCGGCTCTGAACTGCTGCGTTTTTCAGACCGCACAGGCTCTAAGATGGTGCTCGGTATGACGCATGAGGAAGCGTCTGTTCAGCTTGTCCGGGAGTATGCGAACAGTTATGCAAAATACCCGTTTATGATTTATCAGATTCAGACAAAATTCCGCGACGAGGCAAGACCGCGCGCCGGTTTAATTCGTGTGCGTGAGTTCACGATGAAGGACGCCTATTCTTTCCATACGTCGCAGGAGGATTTGGAACAGTATTACCAGAAATGTTACGACGCTTACAACCGGATTTTTGCGCGCTGCGGAATTCCTGAGGTGGTCGTGGTCGCATCGGATTCCGGCATGATGGGAGGAAATGTTTCGCACGAATATATGCTGCTCACGCCGGCAGGGGAGGATTCCATTGCCATCTGTCCGGAATGTGGTTACAGCGCAAATGTCGAGGCAGCGCCAAGCATCATTCAAAATGTCAATACAGTTCCGATGGAGGAATTAAAAGAAGTAGACACGCCGCATACGGGAACCATCGAGGAACTCTGTGAATTTCTGCATATCGATGCGAAAAATACTGCGAAGGCCGTCGTATATCAGAGAAATGAGGACGACAGTTTTATCGTCGCATTTATCCGAGGAGACCTTGATATCAATGAAACAAAACTGACCAATGCAGTCGGTTGTGAAATCCACCCTGCAGTCATTGAGGACGACAGCGTTCTGACAGCAGGCTTTATCGGCCCGGTCGGGATTAACGAGAGCGTTACGGTGCTCTTTGACGCCTCTCTCAAGGGCATTGATTATCTGGTGACCGGAGCAAACAAACCGGATAAGCATTATACCGGATTTAACGTAGACAGAGATTGTCCGAACGCAGAATATCTGGATTTGGCAAAGATTACCGAAGGCGGTATCTGTCCGCACTGCGGCAAGCCGGCAATTCAGATTTCACGAGGAATTGAGGTAGGAAATATCTTCCAGCTCGGAACAAAATATTCAAAAGCGATGAATTTTACTTATACTGACGAAAACGGAAAAGAACAAAATCCGATTATGGGCTGTTACGGTATCGGCGTGGGACGTATGGCGGCTTCGGTCTGCGAAGTGCGTCATGATGATTTCGGCCCAATCTGGCCGATTACCATTGCGCCATGGCAGGTACATCTGTGCTGCCTGCGTTCTGATGATTCCGACTGCAAGGCAAAGGCAGATGAAATTTACGAGACGCTGCAAAAGAGAGGCATCGAAGTCATTTATGACGACCGGAAAGTGCGTCCGGGCGCAATGTTTGCCGATGCAGACCTTTTGGGCGTTCCAATCAGAGTGGTTGTCAGTCCGAGAAATCTCGCAGAAAACGTTGTTGAAATTTCAACCCGCGACAAGCAGATTGACAAGCAGAAAACGCCGGTCGCAGACACGATTGACGAAGTTGAAAAAATCATCAGAAAATTGACCGACGACATTTACAGCCACGTAAAATAATTGAAAATCTTGTATCAAACCTCTTTCATGAAGCGGATTTCGTCCGAAACGTGAAGGAGGTTTTTTCGTTAAAGCCGTTGTGTGGAAAAATATGCGAACTGCAACGAGGTCTGAGCGGGGATTACATGCCAAATCACGCAAAGTAGAAGTTTAGACATGTAAAAATGCTTGAATTGCTTGGCCGGCTGGGTGCAAATTACATGCCAAATCACGCAAAATAGAAGTTTAAGCATGTAAAAATGCTTGAATTGTCTGGCCGGCTGGGTGCAAATTACATGTCAAATCATGCGAAACAGCAGTTTTTATATGTAAAAGTGCTCGAACTGCTTAGTGGACAGGGTGGAAATTACATGTCAAAATATGCGAAACAGAAGTTTGTATATGTAAAAGCATTTAGGAGTGCATCAAATCACATACGAAATCTTGATTTTTCGACACAAGTGTACCAAAAATCGGACACCGAATGGCCTATAATAAAATTAAAGAAATTGAATTGGAAATGTAAGAGGAGAAATTGTTTTCAGCAATAATTTTCGGAAATGAAAAGGAGGCGCAATCCTATGAGTCCGTTTGAAAAATTGATGTCGCCGGTGGCGGGAGAGAAAAGTTTGTACAAGGATATGGATATCGCTCGTACCAGAATGTTCTTCCATGCGGAAACCTTCAATGCAGAAAAAGAGGAATTGTCGATTATGGCTGTTGTCAAGCTGGCAGGTTCGATTCCGCTCAAACAGGCATCGTCTGTAAAAGTGATATCCGGAGGGAAAGGGTATTTTATACAAGTGCTTTCCGAAAACGGCGGTCTTGTCGGGACGCTGCCGGAGGATTTAGGCGCAGCGTTAGGGCCGTTGATTGACAGCGGACAGATTAAAATCGTATCGGTTTGGCCGTTTGAAAGGCTTTTTAGTAACGAGGTTGAGTTGACGGTCAGGCTTGTGAGAAAAAAGATTTCCAAAGTGCTGGTTTATCATCACTGCAGTTTTCCAGAGTTGAATATCAGAAAAGACCATCTTTTGCGGACGTCGCTTGGCGTGGAAGATGCGACTGCCATCATGGAGGCGTACCGCAAAAAAGGCAGCAATCAGTCTGTTGTCCAATATATCCGGCAGGAGATGAAAGACCGGCTGTCCGATGCCGTTTACCGGAAAATCATTTCTTTAGACCCAAGACCGTGGAAATATCATCTGTTGGAAATTTTTGAACATTTTGCGGTGAATGAGGAGGAACATTACTGGAAAGGAAAAGACACAATGCAAAAAATGACATATGATGAGTGGGATTATCTGGTTGAAAGAGAGTGTATTTCCAACAATGGGGGCGTCTGCGAGGAATCAATTGAGCTAAAACTCAAGTACAGAAATTCAGAAGACTAGAGCAGAACCGTAGATCTTGTGCAGATTTAGGGAGGCAGAATTATGATGGATATGAGTGATATTTTTGTCAATGTTATTATCGAAGATCAAGATGGTGAAAAATTTACATATAGCCGGCCGGAACTTGAACCATTTATGAACGATCTCGAACGTCGTGGTGTGTGTAATGCGGGTGATTTTCCAATTGACACCGAGGAAGGGGAAGGATATTTTTCCGGCAATTTAGGACACCTGATGACAGAACAGTTTGGCAAAAGAGCAGCAGTCAAAGAAACGATAAGGCTGGAAGGCGTGGATTGCAATTCCCGGTTCAAAAATATAGAATATCTTCAGGTAGGGGACAGCGTTTTTCTTGTTCCTACAAAGAATATTTACGGCATGGAATGTATTGAGGTAAAGAAAGGGGAATATTCTATCGGATATATTCCTTGGGAACAGACTGAGGTGGTCTACTATTCCACTGACAAAAAAGAGCATGTAACGGAAAAACTGGCAGAAGTGAACGATTTGACGGCAGAAATTACGAAAGTTAGAGTAGGGCCGCATTATTCCATATACTCGAATGGATATTCCGATGGATATGTGGTAGAGATTGGCGTAAATCTGCGGACAAAAGCAGCAGACAATGTATTTCAGAGCAATGACGTCGGCTTTGTGTGTGATTATCTGACGGAACATACCCGCGACCGGCGGGAAGAATATTTTGATGAGAAAATCCGTCAGATGAGAGCGCAGCAGGTGAAAAAAGATAGGGAAGACTTTAAAACAGAGGTGATGGAAAAAATCAAAGATACTTCCCAGATTCGTAAGATTACCGTCATCAGAACATGCATGTTAAGCGGTGGGTGCAAAATGGATATTGTGCGGCAGGATCAAAGACTGCATCAATATGCAGGAGAATACTTGGCGGCAGAGGGAGAAGAAAAGGAAAAAGCTACAAAAAGGCTGATAAACTATATCCGCACGCCGAAAAAAAGTAGGGAAAGTAATTTCCATCATATAGACGATCTGCGTTATGGCTGGAATGGAAATACAAAACAACTCGCAGAGTTGTCACAATGTATCTGCGCTGATGCGTATTCCGCAGAATATGAGGAGGAATACATAGAATTGAATGCAGAAACGGGAGAAATCAGTCATTACGCAATCCTTGATTTAGACTGGAATTTATGATTTGCAAATGTATAAAAAGTGGGAAAGGAGGTTTTAGCAATGTATTCTTATTCAGGAAGGAGCGGTTATATGCAGATGCTTCAGAAACTTTCACCGGAACAGAAAAGAATTGTCAGGGCGGCTGCGGAAGAAGCGCGGAGACAACTGAGAGACGACAGTTTTGGCGCGGCGTTTGGCGGCGGATTTGGCGCAGCATTGTTTTCGGCCGACGAATATGAAGACATGTCGGACGATGAAATTCTTTTGGAAGCGCAGGAGAGAAATTTGAGTCTGAGCCGGATTTGTTGGCGATCCTGCAGCAGTGCTGCGGTCTGTTTTGAAATTTTGTAAAAACCGGAGAGGAGAAGGGAGCAATATGAAGTTTTTACATATAGGAGATTTACATTTAGGAAAATTTATGGGGAATTTTGATTTGTATGAAGATCAGGAATATATTTTAAATCAGATTATCCAAATTGCGGAAGAACAATCCGTAGACGGCGTGCTGATTGCCGGCGATGTGTATGATAGAACCATTCCAAGCGAAAAGGCGACAATACTTTTGGACAATTTTCTGATTGAACTGGTAAAAAGAAAAATCAAAGTATTTATGGTGAGTGGAAATCATGACTCAGACGACCGCTTAAATTACGGAAGCCGGCTGTTTGCGTCCAATGAAATCTTTATATCGGCTGTTTTTGACGGGACACTGCACAAAGAGAGTTTGGCAGATAAAGACACCCAGATTGATATTTATATGCTTCCGTTTGTCAAGGCTTCACAGGTAAAGCACTATTTTGAGGACAAAAAGATTGAAAATTATGAAGACGCAGTCCGAGTAATTTTAGCGCATACGCCTGTCGATAAGAACCACAAAAACATTCTGATTGCCCATCAGTTTGTGATAGGCAAGGGAACAGATCCGGAACTTGGCGGCTCTGAGGGCATTGGCACGCAGAGTGTAGGTGCAGTTGAGAGAATCGGATATGACTGCTTTGATGATTTTGATTATGTGGCGTTAGGCCATATTCATTCTCCACAGAGAGTTGGCAGAGATACGGTCCGGTATTCGGGTTCTCCGCTGAAGTATTCCCTCAGCGAAGTAGGCAATGAGAAATCCGTACCGCTGATTACCGTATCAGCGCAGGAGGGTGTCAGAATCGAACTGATTGCCTTAAAGCCAAAAAGAGATGTGCGGCATATCAAAGGGAAATTTGAGGAACTGCTGAATCATATAGAAAAACCGGACGATTATATTTATGCGACATTAACCGATGAGGATAGTATCCGAGACGTTATGAGTATATTTCAACAGTATTATCCGAACATGGTTCAGATTGATTATGACCATTCATATGCAGGAGAACTGGAAGAGGCAGATATCAGTAAGATTGCTGCGAACAAACCCTTTTCGGAGTTAATTGGAGAGTTTTACCAAATGATTTATGGCAAAGAGATATCTGAGGAAGAAATGAAGATTATGCGGGAAGTCGCAAGAGAGGCAGGTGTGATCAATGAAGCCGATTAAATTGACAATGAGTGCCATTGGGCCTTATGCAGAAAAGACGGAAATATCGTTTGAAAAATTTTATGAAAAGGGACTGTTTTTGATATGCGGAGATACAGGCGCAGGTAAGACAACAATATTTGACGCTATCTGCTTTGCATTATATGGAGAGGCCAGTGGAAAATATAAGGATACGAAAAATTTGCGGAGCGAATATGCAGACGATTCGGTCAAAAGTTATGTTGAATTCACATTTTCACATCAGGGGCGTGAATATTGTGTGACAAGAAATCCGTCATACGAAAGAAAAAAAGCACGTGGAGAAGGCATGACGAAAGAAGACGAAAATGCGATATTTTGTGAGAAAGGGCAGACACCGATTGAAGGTCTTAAAAAAGTAAATACTGCCATTAAGGAATTGTTGTGTATTGATAAAGAGCAGTTTAAGCAGATTGCCATGATTTCACAGGGAGAATTTTGGGATTTGTTAAATGCTAAAACAAAGGATCGGACAGAAATTCTGCGTAAAATATTTTTGACAGACGGTTATCAAAAGATTGTTGAAAAGTTAAAAAAACGTAAGGACGAGAGTGCGACAAGTTGGGAAGATGCTAAAAAAAGTATAATTCAATATCTGGAAGGGGTATCCGCAGAAGAGGGAGATGTACTTTTTGAAACACTGGAAGAACTCAAAAACAATGCCAAACAATCTGACAGTGTATGGAATGTGAAAGAAATTTTAAGTGTAATAGAAGAATTGGAGCAGTCCGATCAAGACAAAATCAACAAGATGGAGGATACGCTGGAAAAGGAAAATAAAGAATGGGAGACCAAGAAAGGGAAACTTGCTAAGGCAGAGGATAATAATAACTTTATTGAGACAAGAGATCGGCTTAAAAAGGAAAGCGATGAACTTGAACAGAAAAAGGAAGAAATTGATGAAAAAAGTCTGCGTTTAGAAAAACAAAAGAAAGCCACGCACGCCGTAAAGCCGGTATATGATTCGTGGATTAAAGCAAAGGAGAAAACAGTAGACATTCAAGAGAAGATTAAAACAGCAGAGAAAGATTTGAGACAACACAAGGAAACTTTACAGGAGGCTCAAACAAAATCTGAAACTGCAGAAAAAAAGCGCCCTGAGATTGATGACTTGAAAATAAAAATCAGCAAAATTGACGAGGAAAAAGACAACTATCAGAAAAGAGACACTCTTAAAATACGTCTCGGAGAACTTAAAAAAGAAGAGAGTGAAATCGCTGACAAGGAAGAAAAACTCAAAAAGAAAGAGAAAAACCTCCAAGAGCGGATTGAAAAGTTAAAAGAAACAGTCCGTCAATTGAAAGACAGCCCTACCGCATTGATACAGGAAGAAAACAGGAAAGACAAAATCAATGAACTGTTAGACAATTTAAACGACATTATAGACAAACAGGTTCCGGAGAAAGAGAGCAAAGAAAAAGAGTTAGTTGAAAAACAGGAGAAATTTGAGGAAGCATGTGACCATTATGATCAAGCGGTAGAAGAACGGGAAAGAGTAGAACGTCTTTTGGAAAACAGCAGAGCGGGACTGTTAGCAAAGAATCTTGTCGAAGGAAAGAAATGTCCGGTATGCGGTTCCATACACCACCCGGAGCCGGCAAAATGGGATCACATCTCGGTTACAGAAGAAGATTTAAAAACACTAAAAGAGGAAGAAAGGAAACTTCAGAAAGAAAAGGAAACAGCGACTACAAATGCCGAAGTTTCAAAAAAGGAATTAGACTTGTCGAAAAATCAACTTTACACAAAGATAACAGAATCTTTGGGAAATCCACAGTTGGCAATGAATGTAGAACAATACACTGTGGAGGAATTGGAGGAACTGATTGAAAAAGTAACAGAAGCAAAGGAAATTATTGCAAATAAGTCAGAAAAATGTGCGAAAAAATGCGAATCCCTTCAAGAAAAGTGTGACAGATTGAAACAGTCTGAAGAAGAACTCGGAAATGCGCAGGGACAAGAAATGGAAGACCTTAATAAGGAGCTCAAAGAAATTGATAAGCAAAAGCAGGAAAATAAAACGGAATGGGCAGCTAAAAACGCTCGATTCGAAGCACTTCAAAAACAACTGAGTTATCCGGATTGGGAAACAGCAGAAAAAGAACGAAATCAGGCAGCCTCAGACAGTGAAAAGATGTCACAAGAGATTAAAGATGCAAGTGCCAAACTGGAAGAGGCGAATCAGAATGTTACCGGCGATGAGTCAACAATCAAAACTTTAACGGAATCACTGAAAGGGCAGCAACGCACCGAAGAAGAATTAGAAGAGAAGTTTTTGGAAAAAATGACGGAAAATGAGTTTTCTTCAGAGGAGGAGATGAGCGGATACATTGTAGAAGAAGAAACAATTACATCACTGGAAAACGAAATCTCACAGTACAAGGAAGCCGTTCATACCAATCAGGAGAGGCTCAAAGAGGCGGAAAAGAATGCAAAAGGCAAAAAACGTATCGACATTGAGAAATTGAAGGAGGAGTGTGAAAAACAGAAAGAATTTGTGACTGAACTTACGAAAAAATATAATGCAAATCAACGCAGAGCGGAAAACAACGCTGAGAGGAAAGGGCATATTTGGGAAAGGCAGAAAGATCTGGAAAAAGCAGATGCTGCGTATAAAATCAGTGAGCGCCTCTATAAACTGGTCAGTGGTCAGACCAAAGGAAATGAAAAGATTTCATTAGAGCAGTATATTCAGGCTGCAGGATTTGAAAGGATTATTCATGCGGCAAACAAACGGCTGAAACCGATGAGCGGCGGACAGTATGAGCTGTATCGGCAGAAAAGTGCTGATGGAGCAAGAAGCGCAGAGTTCCTGAATCTAGAAGTGATGGACTATTATACAGGACGCAAAAGACCGGTAACAACGCTTTCCGGCGGAGAGAGCTTTAAGGCGTCACTAAGTCTTGCACTGGGTCTTTCCGATACGGTTTCTTCAAACAGTGGCGGCATACAGATGAATGCGCTGTTTGTTGACGAAGGGTTTGGTACTTTAGACCGGAAGTCCATTGACAGCGCAATGGAGATTTTAATGAAACTGACGGAAGGCAACAAACTGATAGGCATTATCAGCCACAGGGAGGAACTGGTGGAGAATATCCCGCAGAAAATTAAAGTCAAAAAAGATGAAAAAGGAAGTAAGATTGAATACGATTAAAATTGAAAGCGCGATGGCGTAGAACATCAAAGCAGTGGAGGAGTACCGTATTTTTGGGTGCTTCTCCATTGTTGTAGTGAAAAAATTGCTCGTAAACATTCAGCCATGCAGCTCGAATCCGCAGATAAACCTGCTGCTTCGAGCTGTTTGGGCACCACACAACATATTCAGCCATGCAGCTCGAATCCGCAGATAAACCTGCTACTTCGAGCTGTTTGGGTTCCCCAAATACATAAAAACGCAACTATCTGGAAATCCTGCAAGCAGTCTTCCCGGACAGTTGCGTTTTTATGTGCATGGCTGAATGGTTATTCAAAAACTCGGAAATAAAGGTGGTGCACTTTATCGGCAGATTATGCTATACTGGTAAATACGATAGGAAATTTGAAACAGGACGCAGCACAAGGACAGGCTGCGTTGCAGATGGATCAAAAACATTGCTGCAAATCAGGAAGATTGATGGCAAAGAATTGCTAAGAGTCAGAAAGATTGATGACAAAGATTGCTGCAAGTCAGGAACATTTATGGCAAAAAAGAGTTTTACCGCTTTTCTGATACTGGTCATTTTATTGTCCGCGTCGGCGTGCGGTATGCAGAAAGAACAAAAAGAATACAGGGTTCAGATTATCACTTCTATTTTTCCGTATTATGATATGGTGAAAAATCTGACCAAAGGGGTTTCCAACATCAGTGTGAAACCGGCAGTTTCTCCCGGTCTGGACAGCCATACCTTTGAACCTGCGCCGAGAGATCTGGAGCAGATTGCGCAGGCGGATTTGTTTATTTTTAACGGCGGTTCGATGGAGCAGTGGGTTGACGGGGCGCTGGAGGCAACCGGACGGAACAGGCAAAACGTCTGCATGATGGACAGCGTTCCCCGGAAACAATTGCTGGAAGCCGACGAGCGTGAGGAAATTTATGGCGAAATTCATGAGGAACAGGAAAGAAAACCGGAGCGCGGGGCGCAGGAAAAATCCACGCACCGGAGTGAAACGGAATACGACGAGCATTTGTGGACGTCTCCTGTTTTGATGATGGAAATGACCGATATTGTCGTGAGAGCGCTTTGTAAAATTGATCCGGAAAATCAGGCGCAGTATCAGAACAATGCCAAAGATTATCAAAAGCAACTGAAACAGTTGGATTCCGACTTCAGAAAAACGGTAGCTTCCGGCAGAAAAAAGGAATTTATTTTTGCCGATAAGTTTCCGTTATTATACTTTGCAAAAGAGTACGGGCTTTCTTATTATGCGGCTTTTCCGGGCTGCAGCAGCGACATGGAGCCGAGCGCGAAAACGGTCGCTTTTTTAGAAGATAAAATAAAAGACGAACAGGTGGGCGCCGTTTTTTATCTGGAACTTGGCAGCCGGAAAGTGGCAGACACCATTCGGGAAGATACCAAAGCGGAGGTGCTGCAGTTTCAGTCATGCCATAATGTGACGCAGAAACAGTTTGAAGAAGGCGTTACCTATATGGAACTGATGCGGCGCAATGTAGAAAACCTGAAAAAAGCATTGCAATAGAGGATAAATAAAATGATTTTTGATTTTGACCATGTAAGTCTCGGATACAATAATTTCGTGGTGGCGCAGGACTTGAATTTTCAGATTCACGAGGGGGATTATGTCTGTATTGTCGGTGAAAACGGAACCGGAAAAAGTACGCTCGTGAAAAATCTTCTGGGACTGTTAAAACCGCTGGACGGGAAAATTAGACGCAATATAAAAAAGGGAATCGGCTACCTGCCGCAGCAGACCGCCATACAAAGAGATTTTCCTGCGAGCGTGTGGGAGGTTGTTCTGTCCGGAACGTTAAACGGTGAAAAAAGAACGCCGTTTTACACAGCGGCCGAGAAAGCGGAAGCGGAAAAAAATATGGAAAAGATGAATATTCTTTCCTTAAAGAAAAAGTGTTATCGGGAATTGTCCGGCGGACAGCAGCAGCGTGTTCTTCTGGCGAGAGCGCTCTGTGCGACGGACAGCGTACTGATTTTAGACGAGCCGATTTCCGGTCTGGATCCGGCGGCGTCCATTGAATTTTATGAGTGCGTGGAAGAACTGCACTGCAAAGAAAATGTGACGGTCATTATGGTTACGCATGACATTGAAAATGCGCTCGACTATGCCACGCATATTCTTCATTTAAAAAAGGACGCGGTCTTTTTCGGTACTGTGGACGAGTATAAAAAGTCCAATGTGTCCAATATGTTTTTGGGAGATACGGTAATGAAAAGAATTCATCATGCAGATGAACAGTCGAAGAAAGACGTTGCGGAAACGATTAACCGGCTGGTGGGAGGAAAGTCTGAATGATTCAGGAAATGATGTCTTATGGATTTATACAGAGAGCTTTTATCGGTGGAATTTTAGTATCGCTTTGCGCGGCGCTGCTCGGCGTAAGCCTTGTGTTAAAGCGCTACTCCATGATTGGCGACGGTTTGTCCCATGTATCCTTTGGCGCACTGGCAATTGCGCTGGCGCTGGGATTTGCGCCGGTTCAGTTTTCCATGCCGGTCGTGATTGTTGCAGCATTTTTACTGCTCCGGCTGACAGAAAAAGGAAAAATCAAATCCGATGCGGCGATTGCGCTTGTGTCGGCGTCTTCTCTGGCAATCGGCGTGATTGTGATTTCCCTGTCTACGGGACTGACCACAGACGTCGACAGTTATCTGTTTGGCAGTATTCTGGCAATGTCGAAAGCGGACGTGACCATGAGCGTGGTTTTGTCAGTGATTGTCATTGTCCTGTTTCTTTTCAGTTATCACAAAATTTTTGCGGTTACGTTTGATGAAAGTTTTGCCAAAGCGACCGGTATGCGTGTGGGACTGTACCATACGCTGATTTCGGTTTTTACTGCGGTAACGGTTGTGCTGGGAATTAAAATGATGGGGGCGATGCTGATTTCAAGCCTGATTATTTTTCCGGCGCTTTCGTCCATGAGGGTGTTTCACAGTTTTTTGAGCGTGACCGTATGCGCGGGCGTTGTTTCCGTTGTGTCATTCTGTATTGGACTGATGCTCTCGTATGGTTGTTCGCTTCCGGCAGGAGCCGCCGTTGTCGTGGCAAATCTCGGAATTTTTATCCTGATGGGGATTTTTGGAATCATTCAAAAACATCTGTAAGACTGACAAAAGATTGTGAGGAATGAGAATGGCATTTTTACCGGTATCAAAACAGGATATGGAACGGCAAAACATCACGCAGCTGGATTTTGTTTATGTGATTGGAGACGCATATGTGGATCACCCGTCGTTCGGACACGCGATTATCAGCAGGGTGTTACAGGCGCATGGATATACGGTAGGCATCATTGCGCAGCCTGACTGGAAGGACGACCAAAGTATCAGTGTTTTAGGCGAACCGCGGCTGGCGTTTCTGGTGATGGGCGGAAATATGGATTCTATGGTCAATCATTATTATGTGTCCAAAAAGCGCAGAACCACAGACGCTTACACGCCGGGCGGTGTTATTGGCAGACGTCCCGACCATGCCACAGTAGTATATTGCAATCTGATCCGCCGGACTTATAAGAATAAGCCCATTATCATTGGAGGCATTGAGGCAAGTCTGCGGAGAATGGCGCATTATGATTATTGGAGCGACAGTTTTAAGCGTTCGATTCTTTTGGACAGTCAGGCAAATCTGATTGTTTATGGCATGGGAGAAAAAGCAATCGTGCAGATTGCGGAGGCGCTCGATAGCGGCATGGATATTCAGGATATCACTTATATTCCGGGAACGGTCTTTAAGACGAAAAATCCGGAGCTTGCCTACGATCCGATTGTGCTTCCATCATATGACGATATGAAAAAAGATAAACTGCGGTATGCCGACAGTTTCCGGATACAGTCTGAAAATACCGATCCCTATAATGGAAAAACATTGGTAGAGCCTTATCCGAACGGCGTTCTGGTTGTGCAGAATCCGCCGCAGGAGCCTCTGACGCAGCAGGAAATGGACGACGTGTACGATTTGCCTTATGAGCGGACGTATCACCCGATGTACCAAAAACAGGGCGGTATTCCGGCAATCGAGGAAATCCGGTTTTCCCTGATTAGCTGCCGCGGGTGTTTTGGCGCCTGCAGTTTTTGCGCACTGACGTTCCATCAGGGCAGGATTATTCAGACCAGAAGCCACGAATCCATTTTAAAAGAGGCGCAAAAGATTACGGAGATGCCGGATTTTAAAGGCTACATTCATGATGTGGGCGGCCCGACGGCAAATTTTTACCACCCGTCCTGTAAGAAGCAGTTACAATACGGAGTCTGCAAACATAAGCAGTGTTTATGGCCGAAGCCATGTGAAAATCTTGATACAAGCCATAGTGAATATCTCAAACTGCTGCGCAGGCTGAGGGAACTGCCAAAGGTGAAAAAAGTGTTCGTCCGTTCGGGAATCCGCTTTGATTATATTATGGCGGACAAAGACGGAACGTTTTTGAAAGAACTGGTAGAGCATCATATCAGCGGTCAGTTGAAAGTGGCGCCGGAGCATATTTCTGACGTTGTCTTATCTTATATGGGAAAACCGCAAAACTGTGTCTACGAAAAATTCATTGACAGATACGAAAAACTGAATCAAAAGGCAGGGAAAAAGCAGTTTGTCGTACCGTATCTGATGAGTTCCCACCCGGGTTCCACGATGAAGGAGGCGGTGAAGCTTGCCGAATATCTGCGGGATATCGGCTACAATCCGCAGCAGGTGCAGGATTTTTACCCGACGCCTTCCACAATGTCTACGGTCATGTATTACACCGGTGTGGATCCGCGCACGATGAAACCGGTCTACACGCCGAAAAATCCGCATGAAAAAGCAATGCAGCGCGCCCTGATGCAGTACCGCAATCCGGCAAATTATGAACTGGTCAGAGAAGCGCTCTACCTTGCCGGCAGGGAAGATTTAATCGGGTTTGGTAAAAACTGCCTGATTTTACCGAGAAAACTGAAAAACAGGAAAAAGAAACGACGTTGATGAAATTCACAATAATAAAAAATCATAAAGGAGGAATATTTTATGGATTTGAAAACACTACAGAAAGATATGATTGCAGCAATGAAAGCGAAGGATAAGCCGAGAAAGGAATCAATCTCCGCGCTGGTGCAGGCGGTGAAAAAGGCGGGCATTGACGCCGGCTGCCGCGACGACATTCCGGAAGAAATGGTCAACAAAGTGATTTTAAAAGAAATGAAATCGGTGAAGGAACAGATTGACGGCTGTCCGGACGAGCGCGCGGAACTCAAGGCGGAATATCAGGCGCGGTATGACGTATTCAACGAGTATGCGCCAAAACTGATGAGTGCGGAAGAAGTAGAAGCAGAACTGAAAGAAAAATTTGCAGATGTGCTTGCCACAGGAAACAAGGGACAGATTATGAAAACTGTTATGCCTGCTTTTAAGGGGAGAGCAGACGGAAAAGTAATCAATCAGATTGTGGCAAAACTCTGTTCATAAAATAGGGAAAGGAGAAGTATTTGATTTTTTGCGGGTTTTATGCCGCAATCCGGTCAGATACATCAAAAAGATGGAAAAGAAAAAGAGAATGATTGCCCTGATGACCGCACTTTTTGTAGCGTTTACTCTGTTTACAACGACGGGCATTATTAAGGGCAATAATGACGACACGCAAACCGGACAGGAGACCGGTACAGGTCTTGCTGGGGCAGAGAGTACGGCAGAAACGGCAGACGACGGTTTTAACATGACGTATCAGTTTGCAAATCAGAATGAGGGAGATGCGTATGGAACAATTTCCGTAACTGCAAAAGAAGCAGGCGTTTACAGTCTTTACTGGGGTGACGGAAACGGCGGCAAACTTTCTTATCAGGGCGTTGAGTTTTCACAATTGGGGACGGTGACTGCCACTGTCGAACATCTCAAGGCAGATTATCAGGTTATTTCCCCATATACCGTCATTCCGGAGGGAGCGAAGGAACTCCTTTTATGCGATGAACAGTCGCAGACGGTGGATACTTATGAAATTCCAAAAGAAAAACAGTTTAACGAAGGAACTCCG
>CANRMF010000029.1 GCA_947631665.1 uncultured Lachnospiraceae bacterium
AGCAAGGGTAGCTGCATAATTGAATAATGATATTTTTTAGCCAAAAGTGTTACAAAAAAGCTTGACCACAACAAGTCTGGTTTCGTTAATCGGAATTTATGTAAGTTATGGCTGTATTATGGGTATTGGTCTTGGAACCGGTTATCTTTCACCGGTTAAGACGCTGATGCTTTGGTTTGAAGACAAAAAGGGACTTGCTACCGGTCTGGCGGTTGCCGGCTTCGGCGGTGCAAAAGCGATTGCCAGCCCGATTATGACAGCAATGCTGACCGGATTGAGCGGCGTTACTGTCGATGCGGCAGGAAAAGAAGTTTCAGATAATACGGGACTTTGGAAAATGTTCCTTATTCTTGCGGTTGTTTATTTTATCATGATGTTTGTCGGACATCTTCTTCTGAAAAAGCCGGAAGGCTGGGTAGAACCGCAGAACAAGGCGGAAAAAGAAAGTATTCTTTCTGTAATTAAGACAAAACCGATTAAAAACTATGTCGGTATCTGGCTGATGTTTTATATCAACATTACCTGTGGTCTTGCAATCATTTCTCAGGAAAAGCCGATTGTTGCATGTATCGGTTTCGGATTGACCGCAGCGGGCATTATCTCTACATTTTCAGCGATTTTCAATGCGGGCGGCCGTTTAGGATTTTCCGCATGGGCTGACCATATGAAAGACAGAAATACCGTATACAAGATGATTTTTATTTTATCCATTGCATTTACAGGTCTTGTAATTCTCACAAACGGTATTGTCAACGGCGAGGGAAATCTTCTGCTTGTAATTCTCGTGCTTGGACTGATTTTCGTAGTCAATGCCGGATACGGCGGAGGTTTCTCCAACGTTCCGACGCTGCTGTCTGACCATTACGGCATGAAAAGCATCAGTGCAATTCATGGACTGACGCTGTCCGCTTGGGCATTTGCAGGTCTGACAGGAAACCAGATGGCAACCTTTATTGTCAACAACTTTGGTACGAAAGATCCAAAGAGCAATCCGGAAGGATATCAATACGTTTTGTATGTCACGATTGTGCTTTACATTATCGCGCTGTTGTTATCCCTGTTCTTTGTAAGTCCGTCCGATAAAGCGGTTGAGGCAAAGAAAGCGAAAGCATCTGAAAAATAAAATGTTTTCAGAATAGTTAAGAAACAAATTTAAAGCAATCACATGTTGCGTGATTGGTTTGAACAGACTAAAGTCAATATGTTATAGAAACCCCCGAACACTCTTTTGAATGTTCGGGGGTTTTACTGTGCGGGAAACGCCGCGTCGGTTTTCCATGTTATATATTTTTCTTGCAGATATCTTTCAGACAACATTTGTCGCAGTGCGGTTTTGTCCGCGCGGTGCAGACTGCGCGCCCATGATAAACCAGACGGTGGCAGAAATCGCTGCCTTCCTCCGGAGGAATAATCTTCCAAAGCGCCATTTCCACTTTCTTCGGTTCTTTGATGTTGTCTACCAGTCCCATTCTGTTGACAAGACGGATACAGTGGGTATCCGTAACAATCGCCGGCTTTCCGAATACGTCGCCCATAATCAGATTGGCGCTCTTGCGGCCGACGCCGGGCAGTTTTAGCAGCTCGTCGAAATCGTCCGGCACATGGCAGTCGTAAATATCCCGCAGCATTTTCATACAAGCGCTGATGTCGCGCGCTTTGCTTTTTCCAAGACCGCAGGGACGTACAATTTCTTCAATTTCATTGACGTCTGCGTCTGCGAGAGATTTGATATCCGGAAACTTTTCGTACAGCTTCGGCACAATCCGGTTCACGCGCTCGTCAGTACACTGTGCTGCCAGACGGACGCTGATTAAAAGCTTCCATGCGTCGTTGTAATCCAGACTGCACGCCGCGTCCGGATACTCCGCCGTTAATCTTTTGATAATTTCCTGTGCAAATTCTTTTTTTCTCATAAGTAGCCACCTGCTTTTGTAAAATAAACGATACCGCAGTATGGGATATCTGTTTTTATTGTATCGGCTCGGGGCGGCAGTGTCAAACGAAAGATTGGAGGATTCATTCTTGCAATGCGCATGGCATTTGTTATAATAAGTTACGGGAAAAAATCTTTTGATTACCGGAAAGGAAACGAGCATGAGCAGTCCGATTATTGAATTGAAAAATATTACGAAAACCTTTGACGACCAGCAGGTTTTAAAAGGCATAGATTTGAATATCCACGAGAAAGAGTTTTTGACGCTGCTCGGCCCTTCCGGCTGCGGAAAAACGACTATTTTAAGGATTATCAGCGGGTTTGAAGAACCGGACAGCGGACAGGTGATTTTCGAGGGAAAAGATATTGCGGAGGTTCCGCCTTACAGGAGAGAGGTCAACACAATTTTCCAGCGATACGCGCTGTTTCCGTTTTTAAATGTGTTTGATAATGTGGCTTTCGGATTAAACTTAAAAAAACTCGACAAGAAAGTCATTGAAAAGAAAGTAAAAGAAATGTTAAAGCTGGTAGGGCTTAAAGGCTTTGAAAAAAGGGACGTGTCCCTGCTTTCCGGCGGACAGCAGCAGCGCGTGGCGATTGCGAGGGCGCTTGTCAACGAGCCGAAGGTGCTGTTGTTGGACGAACCGTTAAGCGCGCTGGACGCAAAACTCCGCAAGGAAATGCAGAGCGAGTTGAAAAAAATCCAGAAAGAGGTCGGCATCACCTTTATTTTTGTGACGCATGATCAGGAGGAGGCGCTTTCCATGTCGGATACCATTGTGGTCATCAATGAGGGCGTGATTCAGCAGATTGGCACGCCGACGGATATTTACAACGAGCCCCAGAACCGGTTTGTGGCGGACTTTATCGGAGAATCCAACATTATCTCCGGCAATATGTTAAAGGACTGCCTTGTTCAATTTGACGGCGCACAGTGGGAGTGTGTCGATAAAGGATTTAAGGAAAACGAAGAAATTGACGTTGTACTCCGTCCGGAGGATATGCATGTGGTAAGACCGGACGAGGGAAAAGTTTCCGGCCCGATTGTGTCTAAGGTATTTATGGGAGTGCACTATGAATATCTGGTACAGACAGAGTATCGCAATTATAAAGTGCATACGACGGAAAATATTTCTATGGGAAAAGAAGTAGGACTGACGATTGATCCGTATGACATTCAGGTTATGCATATCAGTCCGGCAAATTGACAAATTGGTAAAATTCCGGTCATGTCTGTCAGTCCGGAAAATTGACAGACCGGTAAAATTCCGGTCATGTCTGTCAGTCCGGCAAATTGACAGATTGGTAAAATATAGGGCAGGGCCCTGTATGTGAAATCATAGATTTTGGAGGAGTCCATGAAACATTACAGAGGATTGGCGAAGCCTTATGCGCTGTGGTCTTTTTTACTGATTGTATTACCCCTTGTCATGGTAATGCTCTACTCAGTTACTACGGAGGGCAATTCGCTTTTAACAATTCATTTTACACTGGAAAATTTCAAAAAAATATCCGATCCGATTTACCTGAATGTGTTTTTGAAATCGCTTCAGATCGGACTGCTTACGACGGCAATCTGCCTTGCGCTGGCGTATCCTTTGGCATTTCTGATTTCAAAATTTGACGAGGCGTCTCAGGATATTCTGATTTTAATTGTGACAATTCCAATGTGGATCAATACGCTGCTGAGGACTTATGCGTGGATTAGTCTGCTTTCCGACAACGGCATTATCAATTCTCTGTTGCAAGTGCTCGGATTAGACCGGCAGACGATGATGTACACGAATTTTTCCGTCATTATGGGACTCGTCTGCGATCTGCTTCCGTTTATGGTAATTCCAATTCATACGTCGCTTTCCAAAATGGACTATTCTATGGTGGAAGCGGCTGCAGATTTGGGCGCGAACAGGTTCCAGACTTTTATCAAAGTGATTTTAAAACTTTCCATGCCGGGCGTGGTCAATGGCGTAACGCTCGTATTTTTGTTTTCGATTTCCAGCTTCGTCGTTCCGGTGCTTTTGGGCGGACATCAGTATGTGCTGATTGGAAACCTGATTGAAAACCAGTTTATCTCCGTAGGGGACTGGAATTTCGGCAGCGCGATTTCCGTTATTCTGGCAGTTGTGATTTTGATACTGATGGGCGTTGTGAAAAAAATTGATCCCGACGACAATGGAGGTGCCTGATGAAAAAGAAAATATCCATCGGGGCAAAATTATATATTGTTCTCTGTTTTGTATTTCTGTACCTGCCGATTGCTGTGACGATGTTTTTTTCCTTTAATTCGTCCAAATCGCTGACAAAATTTACCGGATTTTCGCTGCGCTGGTATCAGAAACTTTTAACAGACCAGAATATCTTATCGGCGGTGTATGTATCCATCAGTATTGCGATTATTGCGACGGCGGTTTCTACCATTTTAGGCACGATGACTGCCATTGGTCTGTCGCGCAGCCGGAAGGTCTTAAAGGAGTGGCTGTTAAACATCAACAATATGCCGATTATGAATCCCGATATTGTCACCGCCATCGGACTGATGATTTTGTTTACTTCGGTGCTGATTGAGCGCGGTTATATTACGATGCTGTTAGCGCATATCGTATTTTGTACGCCGTATGTGATTACAAGTGTGTATCCGAAAGTAAGGCGTATGGATCACAATCTGGCAAACGCCGCAATGGATTTGGGTGCGACGCCGTTTCAGGCGTTGACAAAGGTTATTCTGCCAATGTTAAAGCCCGGAATTTACGCGGGAATGTTGCTGGCGTTTACGATGTCTTTAGATGATTTTGTCGTTTCCTATTTTGTTACGGGAAACGGCGTTTCCAATATTTCGATTTTGGTTTACAACATGACCAAGCGGACAAATCCGACCATCAACGCGTTGTCTACCCTGCTCATTTTGGTCGTTGTGATGATTTTGATTTTGGTCAATGTCATACCGAAAATTTCAAAAAAAAGACGGCGCGCTCATGCGGAAATGGAAACTGCCGGAAAACACAGATTAAAAAAAGCGGGAACGCTTTTTGGCGCTGTGGCGGTCTGTTTTGTGGCGGTAATCTGTATTGTCCGTTTTTCCTCTATTTCGGAAAAACCGGTTCTGCGCGTGTTCAATTCGGGGGAATATATTGATACGCAACTGCTTGCGCAGTTTGAAAAAGAGTATGGCTGCAAGGTGGTTTACGAGACGTTTGATACAAACGAGTCGATGTATACAAAACTTCAAAGTGGAGCAGAATATGATATTATCGTCACTTCGGATTATATGATTGAACGTCTGATTGAGGAGGATTATCTTCAGGAAATTGACTGGAACCGGCTGAAAAATAAAAATGCAATTATACCGGAACTGTTTGGGAAAAATTATGATCCGGAAAGTCGATACGGCGTTCCGTATTACTGGGGGACGGTAGGAATTCTCTACGATAAAAAAATTGTGGATCAAAAGGATTTGGCGCAGGGCTGGGATTTGCTCAAAAATGAAAAATACAAGGGGCAGATTTATATGTACGATTCCGAGAGGGATTCGTTTATGGTTGCGCTCAAGGCTCTCGGATATTCCATGAATACGGAAAACAAATCGGAACTGGACGAGGCTTACCGTTGGCTGATTGACCAGAATGAGCGCATGAATCCGGTCTATGTGGGCGACGACGTCATGGACAATATGATTTCCGGAAACAAAGCGATGGCAGTCGTATATTCGGGCGACGGCGCATATATTAGTTCTGAAAATGAAAATATGGATTTCTTTGTGCCGCAGCAGGGCAGCAATGTCTGGACAGACGCGATGGTGCTGACAAAGTATTGCGACAACACGCAGCTCGCCTATCAGTTTATGGATTATTTTCTCCGAGAGGACGTTTCGGTGCAGAATACGGAATATATCGGTTACGACAGCGCGGTGTTAAGCACCTATGAGTATTTCCGCGACGTCGAGTACAAAGGCATCAGCGGTTGCGCGCCTGATACGTCAAATAAGCGGAATGAAGAATTTAGAAATCAGACCAAAGAGATGAAATCATACAGCGCTGATTTATGGACTAAGGTGAAGTCAAAATGAATTACAAAAAATGTATTGTGGGAGCGGTTGTGCTGACAGCCGGAGTTGTTTTAGTCTGTCTGCATACGCCACGCAGGCAGGTTTCCGAAGGGGAAGATGCCGTCATTAAAAAGGAAAGCGGCAGTCAGAATTTTTTAACAGTTTCAGAATCCGTCAGGGCAACTCAGAAAAAACAGATTTCTTTTAAACTGGCCGGACAGGAAAACATCATTTTGTATCAGAAAAATCAGGTAACAGTCCGTTATCTGAAAATGGACGACGAAAATGTTTATCTGACGATTGAAAATCATTATGGAAAAAGTCTTCTGTTTGAAAGCGACGGGATTGCCGTAAACGGAGTGATGCTCAATCTCACAATATTACAGAGAATAGAAAACGGGCGTAAGGCGGAGATTGCGATTTGCTGGAAGGAGCAGGTGGACTTTGAAAGACTTGATGAAATTCTTTTCGACATCTATTACAGCGAGGACGGCAATGGCAGACCGATAGACGTTTCCGGACTGATTTCCATCAGGCAGAGAAAACCGAAGCCGCCGGTTTCGCTTCCGGAGCAGTGTATTTACAATAAAAAGAATGTAAAAATATTTTATTCCGGCATGAATGAAAGCGTTGATTACAAGGCGGAGGCGTCAATTATTGTACAAAACCAATCGGACAACATGATTTATTACAGCGTTTATGACGGAATGATTAACGGCCGGAAAGCGCAGTGGTACGGGGAAGGCATTGTATTTCCGAATTGTATTGCCAACGGCTGGATTGGAACGGACGATTACAAATCTGAAGAAATTAAAACGGCTGTGTTTAACGTCATTATCAATAAGCCCCATACAAAAGAAATATTAACTGGAACGAATACGAGAGAGGTTCAGGTGAAGAAAGATGAATAAACCGTTTATAAGAGAATATTTTTCCATTCCAAATTTAATGGGATATTTCAGACTGGTTTTAGCCGTTGTTTATATGATTCTGTTTTATTATTCCCTTCAGGGCGGCCCTTACTGGCCTGTCATCTGCGTTATTGCCGTTTCGGGCGCCACAGATTTTTTTGACGGAAAAATTGCCAGAAGGTTTAACATGGTAACGGAGTGGGGGAAAATACTTGATCCCATCGCCGATAAAGTTACTATCGCCGCAATTATCGTGAGCCTGTTTTGGAAATACTCGCTCATGCTTCCCATGATGATTTTGTATCTTGTGAAAGAGGGCTTTATGGGAATTATGGGGCTCATCTGGATTAAAAAAGGCAAGGCGGTCGAGGGCGCAAAGTGGTATGGGAAAGTCTGCACGTTTGGCACTTATGTTTTGATGCTGTTGATTTTGCTGTTGTATAATCTGCCGGAGCGCATTGCAAACATCTTTATTATACTGAATATGTTTCTGATGCTCTTTACGTTTGTTATGTATATAATTTATTATGTGAAGTCTTTCCGGTCTGCTGATGAGAAAGATAAAAAGCATTAAGAAAAATGAATATTAGAGAAAATAACCGGCTGGAGTTTACCAACCGGTTATTTTTTAGCCGTTATAGAAAGGGTTATTGAAGTTGAGCAAGTTTTTCCTTGTAATTTTCCTCAATTGACTTTGCAATAAAATCTTTTTTAATTTTAGAAATAAATCGGATATCCTTAAATAAATGAATAATTGTAGAGAGATAACCTCCGATATCCAGTTTGCCAAGAGCTTCTTTTGCAAGTTCCGTGTTGTCAGTAACGGCGGCGGCAATTTCAATTCCTCCCACAATCAGAGCGTTTGCAGAAGATGCAATACATTCTGATATCATAATAACTTTTTTGGTTCTTACATCGTAAAGAGGTGTTGATTTTTTTATTTTCTGTAATAACTGCTTCAATGTGAAAGAGGCTTCGTCTGTTTTATTTTCTTGGAGTAAAATAGTAACACGGTGCGCAATGGATATAATATAATTTACAACTTCTGCAAACATTGTCTGCTTTGATATATCTCCTAAAAAATCCAGTTTTGCATAATCAATTCCGGATTCACAAAGCTGCTGTATGGTGGAGGAGTCGCAAAGTACCTGCAAAAAAGGAAGCCCGATGCCCTGTTTGGAATATTCATCAGATTTAATATGATACGCTTGTTTCATTACAGCCAGACCAACAGTTGATTTGGACTCTTTAAATCTTTTTATGGAATATTCAAACATTTTAGCGGGATTTGCTTCCGCTATCGCACTGGGACGACCGGTCGCGTCCTTTCCGATATGGAGTGTCCGGAAATTATTATCCTTTCCCAAAGACATGGTATTGGTTAATATATTACAGGTGCCAAACAAATATCCGAGCCATGGATCATGACCTAAAGTTTTTACCCGATGATTTGTTCCACTTAAATTAACGTTATACTTGGCAGTTCCTATAACAGTATCGTAAGGAACATGATTGATGTCTGCTATTTCATCTAATGATGCATGGTAATATCTGGAGCCTTTGGTCTGATCCTGCCCGGCTTTCGTTTTCTTCTCGTCTACTTTTTGATTATCAACAGAATCTTTGGCTTTTTTGGCTGACTCGTTATGGTCGTCTTTTTTATCTTTGCTACTAAATGCATCAAAATCTAATGATGGTTGTAAATACTGACGTGTCATCTGCAGTAATACTGCAACAACAATAAAGGCGATATCGGTTTTATTTAAACCGGTCTGCTCCTTAAAATCCTGCTCTATGAGGTCATATTCTTTCTCAAGTTGATTTAATTCTTCTTGGGATAGCAGGTCATTTATTCTTAAAGTAGTACTATAACCACAGTTCTGTACATATTCTACCAATGATGAATAGTCAGAAATCTCCGGCAGAGGGTTTTTCAATTTGGATACTTCCTGATTGATACTCATGCGATTTTTGGAATCTGCAATTTGTATTGCAAATTCGTTAGAGTGCAGTGCAAGGTATTTCATTACCATCATCATTTCTTTTTCACGATATGATATCACTTTTTTTTCTCCTCTCTTGCATTTAAAGCGTTGTTAATTACTGATTCAGGGCATCGCAACGCAGTTAATAGTTTGACAAGACAGTCAATCTGCTGTGTCAGCGCTTGCCTTTGCGATATCAGATTGTTGTATTCATCGAACAGAAAATCAACATTTTCTTCCAACTTCTTTTGCAACTTGTACTGGTTCAGTATAACTTCGTTATACTGAAGAATCCGTTTGTTTGTGTCGGCATTCATACAATCATCAACTAAAACAGATATATCATGGGCAAGTTGTTTTGTTTTGTCTTTATATTCAATAAATTTCAGGTTCACTTCTTTTTGCATTTTATCTGATAGTTCCGTAAGCTGAACCTGCAGTTCATCAAACCAGACAATTAATTTTTCCTTATATTGCAGTAGTTGCTCTTTTTTCTGTTTAAAATCCTCTTTGTGTTCTTTGATATATTTTTTTAGTTTGGAGTTTTTTAATGATTTTGAAATGACTCCTCCGGCGACTCCGCCAATTATTGAGGGGATAATCAATGCAGCAAATCCCGGCAGCATCAACCCTCCCAGTGCCATACCGCCTCCGATAGCGACGGATTCGCCTGCTAAAGCAGAGCCGGTCAGACTGGATAATGTGGCAGCGCCACCGAGCGTAGCGGTTCTTCCGGCAGCCATAGCACCTCTTGAAATAGATGCGCTTATAAAAGCGGTAGTGGCTCCGCTCAGTATTGATGCCGCTGCAATATACTTTTTAGATGCTTCGGAATCTTTGTCCTGAAGTTCCTCTACCAGCGATGGCAGTTTTGCATTTTCAAGGTCTTTCGGATTTGAAACAGTCGCCAGATATTCTAATAATATTGTAGAATCTGTGTCTGCCTGCTCATATACCGAAATAATCGCGTCTCTTTTTTCTTTTTTACCCATAAAAATAGTCCTCCTTTTTTATAAATTATAAGATGTTGGGTTCTTCATCTTTGGTAACGACCAGATAAAGAGTAATTTACTAAAAATTATAACACAAAATTTCCTTTATAGCATTAGATTTAGGGTAAAAGTAAAAGACAGAAATTTAGGGTAAAAGTAAAAGACAGAAAAGTTTTATGTTAAGGCGTCAAGACGACAGGGAGTTAGTGACTTTAACAACTCATTATGATACGATATATGTGTATGCAACTAATGGATTAACGAAAAGGATATAGCGTAAGGAAATGCTAACTCTATAAAATATATGACAATGTAACATGGTGATTTGGATTCGGCAGATAGTGAAAAAGGATACGGAAAAATGATTATACAGACAGGAATGAGAACGGATATTCCGGCATTTTATTCAGAATGGTTCATGAATAGAATATCAGAGGGATTTGTATGCGTGAGAAATCCCTACAATCTAAAGCAGGTAACGAAGTATAGTCTTTCGCCTGAGGTTGTGGATTTAATTGCGTTTTGCACGAAAAATCCGACGCCGATGTTAGGGTATCTGAACCGGTTAAAAGCCTACGGACAATATTGGTTTGTGACGATTACTCCTTATGGAAAAGATATTGAACCGAATGTTTTGGATAAAGAAAAGGTAATACAAAGTTTTATAAGACTATCAGAAACCGTAGGCGCAGACAGTGTGGGGTGGAGATACGATCCGATTTTTGTAGACGAAAAACACTCTGTGGAATGGCATATCTGCGAATTTGAAAAAATGGCGTCTGCATTAAGCGGATATACAAAGACCTGCGTAATCAGTTTTATAGATATTTATAAAAAAGTAGAGCGAAATTTTCCGCAGGCAAAAGAGGTATGCAGCAGCGATAGAATTACAATCGGCAGGAATTTTATAGAGATTGCCGGAAAATACGGCATGATTATAAAACCATGTGCAGAGGGGAATACGTTGGCGGAGTATGGCGCGGACTGTTCGGGCTGCATGACTGTGGAAACGTACGAGACAGCGCTTCATAATCGGTTGGAAATTCCGAAAAGAAAGACCAATCAAAGGAATGGATTGTGCGCCTGTGTTCTTGGAGCAGATATCGGCGCTTACGACACCTGCGGTCACTTGTGCAAATATTGTTATGCAAATGCAGATGCGGGTTTGGTCAAAAGAAATATGAAAAAACATAACCCGAAATCTCCTTTTTTGATAGGCGAAAGTATGCAGGGAGATGTGATTCATGAGGCTGTTCAGAAAAGCTGGATCGACAGACAGATGCGGTTTGGGTTTGAAACAAATTCTTAGTGCAGTTCGGTGTGAAGTTGCCATACTGGAAGAAAAAACAGATTTTGTGGAGGTGGATAAATGTATTTTCATGCTTCGCATATAGGAGAAATAAAGATATTAGAGCCATGCATTTCAAATCATGAAATACCTCTGGTTTACTTTTCAAAGAAGCGGGAAAATGTGCTGGTTTATCTTAGCAATGCGATTGAAAAGTATTGTAAAGAAACCGGATTTGCTTTTTCCGGAAAATGGACGAAATGGGGGCCTTATGGGTTTAATGAAGACGGCACGCAACGCATTGAGGAGTACTATCCAAATGCGCTGGCAGATACCTATCAGGGCGTATCCGGATACATTTATGCGGCGGAGAAAATAACGGACTCCGGCTTTCAGATACAGATACCTGATGCGGCTGCATCAAGTGAACCGGTACTTGTAAAATCCTGCGAGTTTGTGCCTGATGCTTATGAAGCAATCCTTGCGGCAGAAAAAGAAGGGCTGATTTCCGTTTTGCGGTATGAGGAAAGCAGTCACGCCCAACTGGAGTGGATTGAAAAAACTATACGAAAGGAATATGAAGAAGCCGTCGACAAGCCTGATTATCGGCATTTTATAGAAGGTAAGTTTCCTTTCGTCAAGAAATAAATTCAGGTAACTATTCAGATTCAGCCATACCAGCTCGAATCTGCAGATAAATCTGCCGCTTCTTGCGGAATAGGTATAGATTCAGATTTTAAAACTTGACAAAAGAAAAGCGATGGGATAATATAACAGGGCAACAAATCATTGCGGGTGTAGTTCAGTGGTAGAACACCAGCCTTCCAAGCTGGATATGTGGGTTCGATTCCCATCACCCGCTTTTTTGTTTGCCATAAAAACCGGACTGTACTATTTCTGATATACCCGTACATATTCAATTTCAAATAAATACGGGAGCATACAATCGTCCACCGGCCCGCCCAGACCGCCGCCCACAGCGGTATTCATAATCAGATAAAACGGCTTATCAAAAGGCCATGAATCATATCCCTGATCGATTGGATCGTCCGTTTTATTGTATCGGCAATAACTGACGCCGTCGACGAAATATTCAAAATAATCCGGCGTCCATTCCATCGAATAATTGTGAAACTCGTCAAAGAAACCTTCCGGAAAATCCACGACAGTGGTGTAAGGAACAGTATCGTGGCGCTGATGGTTATGTCTGCCGGAGTGAAGACTGAACAAAAGGCTGTCCGGTTTTCTTCCGATATACTCTACCAAATCAATTTCGCCACAGTTTGGCCACCGGTCTTTAATATCCGGTCTTGGGAATTTTTTAAAATCCTCCTCCGTAAAATTTTTAAAATCCGGTCTTCCGTCTGCGCGGACGGGCACACCCGCAGGTACGGGTTTGTGTTTGCGGTAAGGCATCAGCCAGATAGCCGGCCAGCACCCTGCGCCTTTCGGAAACTTTGCGCGGATATCAAAATATCCGTACTGCCAGCACGCCTTTCCACGCGTAACCAGTTTTGAGGAAGTGTATTCACGCTCTCCGTCCTGCTCTTTCAGGGAGCAGATTGTCAGTTGATTATTTTTTACGAAAACATTCGCAGGTCTGTCGGAATATGCCTGTAATTCCTTGTTCGGCCATTGAAAATTTCCCGTTTCAAAATTCCATTTTTCAGGATCCGGCGCGCCTTCATAGTCAAATTCGTCGCTCCAGACCAGATGATAGTCTTTTAAATTCATAATACACCGGTCGCTTTCATGATTTTCATTTTCATTCATTCTAACATAGAAAGAATGGTTTTGACAATTTCTATGCAAATTTTTTGACAATTTCCATGCAATGGATTATTCTTGAAATACACAAAAAGCCGGACATTCATGCGGTCGGATTATTTGGGGCGCATACGGTTTTTGCAAAAGGGAAATGATATGATTAAAGATTATGTATGTGTGGATATTGAAACTACCGGTGTCAATGCAAAGTGGGATAAGATTATAGAAATCGGCGCTGTACGCGTGAGAAATAATCAAGTGGTGGAAACATTTTCCGAACTGATTTCTCCGGGCGTCCGGCTGCCCTCTTATATTACCAATCTGACGGGCATTACCGATGAAATGCTTGCAGGCAGACCTGAAATTGACGTGGTGCTGCCCCGCTTTATTGCATTTGCCAAAGATGACATTCTGATGGGGCATAATATTATGTTTGACTATGGATTTCTAAAGCAGAACGCCTTAAATTTGGAAATGGATTTTCAAAAATCCGGTATTGATACTCTGAAAATAGCAAGAAAGACGCTGCCGGAACTGCGCAGCAGGGGACTGGAATATCTGTGCGCCCACTTTGGGATACAGGAGGAGCATCACCATCGGGCGTTTAACGACGCCAGCGTCACCTCAAAACTTTACCTGATTCTTGCGGAAAAATTCGGCGACGCGTACCCGAATGTTTTTGAGCCGTATGAACTGCAATATCAGGCTAAAAAAATGCAGCCGATTACGAAACGGCAGAAATCCTATTTAACGGATTTAATCAACTATCATAAAATACCGATAGATTATGACATTGATGCGTTGTCAAAAAATGAGGCTTCTAAAAAAATAGACAAAATTCTTTCGGAAAAAGGTCGAATTTTCTACTAGGTCATTTGCTATTGTTATGATATACTACGAGAGACGGTGGTTAATACTGCCATAATGAAAAAGGAGAAGTTCAATGAATTTTTTTAATAACAAACGAAATCAGAGAATTATAGCCGGAACAATTGCCATAATATTAGTAGTTGTAATGGCAGCCACACTGGTGTGGTATAGTTAAGAGATAAAAAGTATGGAGGCAGAACGATGAAAAGGGTGAAAGGCATTGCGCTGTTTTGTGTGTGCGCTGTCCTGACTTTGGGCGCGGCGCAGGTCTACGCTGCGGAAAAAACAGAAGAAAAAATTGAGTCGGGCATTCGCATTGGCGGCGTTGATGTCAGCGGTATGGATTATGAACAGGCGCAGGAAGCGGTCAAACCTGTGGTCAGCGAAAAACTGGGCGCAAAAGTAGAGCTGAAGATTGGAGAGCATAAAATCAGTCTGCCGCTCAAAAAACTCGGTTACCGCTGGTCGGACGATGTAATAGAAGAAGCAGTCGGAGCAGGGAAAAAAGGAAATATTTTAAAGCGTTTTAAAGATGTTTTGGACATTCAAAGTCATGGAAAATCCTATGATATTGAAATCGACGCCACAGAAAAATCCTTAAAGGAAAATCTGAAAAAGCAGTGCGAGGAATATGACCTCGTGGCGAAAAACGCATCGCTTCAATTTACCGGCAGCGGGTTTGAAATTATTCCGGAAAAAAACGGATATGAAGTTGATTACGACGCCACAGCGAAAATGATCCGCGAACATGTTGATAAAAATCGGGACAGTTCGGAAAACTTTTCCGTATCTGCAACGGTAAAAACGACGACGCCGAAATATACCGCAAAAGATTTGGAAAAAGTGTCCGACGTTGCGATGGGCAGTTTTTCCACGACATTCACTGTCGGCGGTTCTTATGAAAACAGAAATCTCAACATTAAAAACGGCGTGGAAAAAGTAGACGGGACGATTTTATATCCGGGAGAAACTTTTTCCTGCAATGAAGTTTATGCGCCATGGAGTGAAGATAACGGCTGGTATCCGGCAGGCACTTATGCGGAGGGCGAAGTCGTAGACAGTCTCGGCGGCGGTATCTGTCAGGTGTCAAGCACGTTGTATAACGCACTACTCCGCGCGGAAATTACAGTGACGGAGCGCTATTCCCATTCAATGTCCGTTTCTTATGTAGAGCGCGCTGCTGACGCTGCGTTGGCAGGTGATTACAAAGACCTGAAATTCAGAAACGACACAGACGCCCCAATTTATATCCGCGGTATTTACGAGGAAGGGCAGATTACGTTTAAGATTTACGGACATGACACCCGGCCGGAAAACCGTTCGGTAGAATATGTCAGCGTGACGACAAAGACAATTCCGACAAAGGACGAGGTTACCAAAGATTCCTCAAAACCAAAGGGTTATAAATCCGTCGAGAGCGAAGGCCATGTCGGTTATGTGGCGGAACTCTACAAGGTGGTTTACGAAGACGGAGAAGAAGTGAGCAGGGAAAAACTGCACACAAGTACTTATGCGATGTCTCCGAGAAAGATTGTTGTGGGAACGAAAAAGAAGCAGACGGAAGAAACGACGACAAAGAGTGGAGAGGAGAAGACCACACAGGAGGAAACCACGACAAAGTCTGCGGAAAAACAGACGAAAAAGAAAAAACAGTAGCAGTTTTTGAAGTCAATATTAAAGGCGGTTGATATGAGCACAGGAAAATATCCGGAAATATCATACAGACGGGCAGTATTAAAAAAAATGAGTCGCGTATCGGAAGGATTAAAACCGGGCGTTTCTGCCGCCGCAATTTCATTAGAAGACATTACGGTTGTAATGTCTTCTAATTGTATTCTGAAATGGTTCGAGGGCTGCGAGGCTTTTTGCCTTCAGAAAACCATCAACGCGCTTGCAGAAAAAGGCGGTATTCCTAAAGCGGTGCAACTGGAGCTGAACGTGCCGGAAAAATATGACGAAAAAAAACTTGGCGTTAAAATCAGGGCGTTTGACGAGGCGGCAAAAGAAAAGCAAATCCCGATTGCGCAGATTCGGGTTTACAAAGGCATGGTGGAAGATGTCATTGCGCACGTTACGGTGGTGGGCGCTTCGGATAAAACACTGCTGTCAGAAAACGTGCGGGCAGGCATGGATATCGTGATGGCGGGCGCAGCAGGTATCGGCGGGACGGCAGTGTTAAGCAGTATATTCAGACAACGCCTGATGAAAAAATTTCCGCAGGTTTTTGTCCGGGAATGTCTTCAGCTTTCCACACTGCTCTCCGTTGAAGAAGCGGCGCAGACGGCGCTTGAGGAAAATCCGGTTTATATGCACAGCGTGTCGGACAGCGGCGTGTTCGGCGCTCTCTGGGAACTCGGAAGCTGTTGCAATAAAGGATTTTCCGTCGATTTGAAACAGTTTCCGGTATGGCAGCATACAATAGAAGCAGCGGAGTTTTTCGGAGTAAATCCGTATCTGCTCGAAGGCACCGGAAGTATTCTGATTGTCTGTGAAAACGGGCGCAGGCTGGAGGAAAAACTGAGGGAGAAAAATGTTTTTGCTTCTGTGATTGGACAAATTACGGCGAATAATGATAGAATAGTAACAAACGGTGATGAAACCAGATATTTAGAACCCCCAAAGGGTGATGAATTATATAAATTTTTATAAAAAGGAGATTGGCAATGCGAGAAGAAATTTTACGTTTGATTGAAAAGAATGCGAGAATTGACCTGAAAGAAGCGGCGATTCTGTTGGGAAAGACAGAGGCGGAGGTTGCCAATGCCATAGCGGAGATGGAACAGGAAAAAATCATCTGCGGATATTATACGCTGATTGACTGGGAAAAAACCAGCGAGGAAAGAGTTACGGCGCTGATTGAAGTGCGCGTAACGCCGCAGCGCGGCTCCGGTTTTGACGAGATTGCAGAGCGTATGATGCGCTACGATGAAGTCAAAGCGGTCTATCTGATGTCCGGCGGATTTGATTTTACCTTACTGATAGAAGAAAGCACCATGAAGGAAATCGCCCAGTTTGTGACAAACAAACTTTCCACACTGGATTCGATATTAAACACAGCGACGCACTTTATTCTGAAAAAATATAAAGATTACGGAACGGTGCTTGCTGATACTGAGGAAAGGATTTTGGTGACGCCGTAATGAGAGATCCATTATCACAAAAGATTAAAGAGATTAAGCCATCGGGTATTCGGAAATTTTTTGATATTGTAAGCGAAATGAAAGACGCTATTTCGCTGGGCGTGGGTGAGCCGGATTTTGATACCCCATGGCACATCAGGGAGGAAGGAATTTATTCTCTCGAAAAAGGACGCACCTTTTATACGTCCAATTCCGGATTAAAGGAATTAAGAATTGAAATCTGCAATTATTTAAAGAGAAAACTCGGACTGGACTATGATTACAACAGAGAGGTGCTGATTACCGTTGGCGGGAGCGAGGCGATTGACATTGCCCTGCGTGCGATGATTGATCCGGGAGATGAAGTGCTGATACCGGAACCTTGTTATGTGTCCTACGTTCCATGCGTGGAGCTTGCCCATGGAGTGCCGGTCACAATTCCATTAAAAGAAGAAAACCAGTTCCGCCTGACAAAAGAGGAGGTGCTGGAAAATCTGACGGATAAAACGAAAATTCTCGTGCTTCCGTTTCCGAACAATCCGACGGGCGCCATTATGGAAAAGGAAGATCTGGCTGCCATTGCCGAGATTTGCGTAGAAAAAGACCTTTTTGTCCTGTCAGACGAAATTTATTCCGAACTTACATATAAGGGAGAACATTGTTCGATTGCGCAGTTTCCGGGCATGAAAGAACGGACTGTGGTAATCAATGGATTTTCAAAAGCGTATGCGATGACCGGCTGGAGACTGGGATATGCGGCAGCGCCGGCAGCGATTATGGAACAGATGACAAAAATTCATCAGTTTGCCATCATGTGCGCACCGACGACCAGCCAGTATGCGGCGGTAGAAGCTCTCCGTCATGGCGATAAGGACGTGGAACGCATGAAGGAATCCTACAATCACCGGCGCAGATATCTGCTGCATGAATTCCACGAGATGGGACTGGAATGTTTTGAACCGTACGGCGCATTTTACATGTTCCCAAGTATCCGCAAATTCGGACTGACGTCGGAGGAATTTGCAAACCGTCTGCTTCAGGAAGAAAAAATTGCCGTTGTGCCGGGCACTGCTTTTGGTGAATGCGGCGAGGGATTTTTACGGATTTCCTATGCGTACTCTCTGGAAAATTTGAAAATTGCGCTGGAGAGAGTGCGACGTTTTGTAGAACGGCTGGAAAAGGAACAGCAGGAAAAAACGCAGGCAGAATAAAATCGCAAGCGGAGTAAAACCGTAGGCAGAATAAGATTGCAGGCGGAGTAAAATCGCAGGCAAAATAAGATTGCAGGCGGAGTAAAACCGCAGGCAGAATAAGATTGCAGGCGGAATGAAATCGCAGGCAGAATAAAAATCACAGCGCGTGGAATGATAAAAACAGACAAAGGTGAAAAGTGGTTCCTTTTCACCTTTTGTATTCTAAAGAGGAGATTTTCATGAATATTGTGTTGCTCGAACCGGAAATTCCACAGAATACCGGAAATATAGGAAGAACCTGCTGCGCCACAGGCACAAAACTGCATCTGATCGAACCGATGGGATTTCGGATTAACGAAAAAAATTTAAAAAGAGCGGGCATGGATTACTGGGACAAACTTGATGTGACGGTCTATGACAGTTATCGTGATTTTACGGAGCAGAACCCGCAGGCAAAAATCTGGTACGCCACTACAAAAGCGCCAAAGCGGTATACGGACGTGCAGTTTGCAGAGGACGATTATATTATGTTCGGTAAGGAGAGCGCAGGAATACCGGAGGAAATTTTAGTGGAGCACAAAGAAAATTGTATCCGTATTCCGATGAATTTTGAAATCCGTTCGTTAAATCTTGCAAATTCGGTGGCGGTTGTACTCTATGAGGCACTCCGCCAAAATGACTTTGCGGGAATGCAGGCGGAAGGGCATTTACATCGGCTCGATTGGAAATAAAAAGGATTTTTGTTGTTTCTGAACATTGCAAAACGTTGAATAAAGTGTTATATTATTCACAGTTAGTGAAAATGGCTGTTTATGGGTGAACTGCGCCTTGAATGTGAATGAAGAAATCACTGTCGGGCGCGCCATAAATGCTTCCATCAAACTGAATCAATAAAGGAGGTATATTTATGGATACGATAACATGCATTAAAACCAGAAGAAGCGTCAGAAAGTATACAGATGAAAAAGTATCTGAGGAGCTGATTAAGGAAATTGTTTCCGCAGCGGCTTTCGCGCCTTCATGGAAAAATTCACAGACTACACGTTATATTGCCATAACAGACCCGGAACGAAAGAGCAGATTATCCAAAGAATGCTGCGCAGAGCACAACCAGTCCATCATTGATGGAGCGCCGGCTCTGATTGCTACATTGATTGTGGATAAACGCTCTGGTTTTGAACGCGACGGCAGTTATTCTACCATTCGCGAAGATAACTGGCAGGCCTTTGACAATGGGATTGCCACACAGACGTTATGTCTGGCGGCACATGAAAAAGGACTGGGTACGGTTATCATGGGTCTTTATGATATCGACAAAGCGCAGGAAATTCTTCAGGTTCCTGAGGGACAACTTCTGATGTCACTTGTTGCCATCGGATATCCGGCTGAAAATCCGGCCGCCCCAAAGAGGAAAGAGTTAGAAGACATTCTTACGTTTTGTTAGTTTTTAAACGGGTAAGGAGTAAGCCTTCCGGCAATACTCCATTACTATATGCGCAGGCGGTGTATTCAGAGTAATCTGAAGGTTTCATTGCAGAGGGCGCAGGCGCGGGTAGGAAACTATCCGGTTGAAGCTTTACTTACATTTAAATTTTTAGGAGGAAAAAGAAATGAGAGAAGAGTGGACAGGATTTGTCGGCGGCGCATGGCAGAAGGAAGTCAACGTCAGAGACTTTATCCAGAAAAACTACACACCGTATGACGGCGATGCAGATTTTTTGGCAGGCCCAACGCAGGCGACAACAGAATTATGGGAACAGGTACTGGACCTTCAAAAGAAGGAAAGGGAAGCCGGCGGCGTATTAGACATGGACACAAAGGTTGTTCAGACTATTACATCACATGGCGCCGGATATTTGAATAAGGAAAAAGAAACAATCGTCGGATTCCAGACGGACGAACCTTTTAAGAGGGGACTTCAGGTAAACGGCGGTATCCGTATGGCGATGAAAGCATGTTCCGACAACGGCTATGAAGTTGATCCGGAAGTAGTAGATTTTTATACAAATTACAGAAAGACACATAATGCCGGCGTATTTGACGCATATACTCCGGAAATCAGAGTATGCCGTACCAACCATATCGTAACAGGTCTTCCTGATGCGTATGGACGTGGACGTATTATCGGCGATTACAGAAGGGTTGCCCTTTACGGTGTTGACGCTTTGATTGAAGACAAAAAGGCTCAGAAAGCCGATACAGACTTAATGACGATGACTGCAGACGTTATCCGCGACAGAGAAGAATATTCCGAGCAGATCAGAGCTTTAGGCGAGTTAAAGCAGTTAGGTGAGATTTACGGATTTGATATTTCAAAGCCGGCTAAGAACGTTCAGGAAGCAATTCAGTGGACATATCTCGGATACCTTGCAGCAGTTAAGGAGCAGAACGGTGCAGCAATGTCACTGGGACGTACTTCTACATTTATCGACTGCTACGCAGAGAGAGATTTGGCAAACGGAACGTTCACTGAGGAACAAATTCAGGAATTTATCGACCACTTCATTATGAAGTTAAGATGTGTGAAGTTTGCAAGAACACCGGAATACAACCAGATTTTCGCAGGCGATCCGGTTTGGGTTACAGAATCTATCGGTGGTGTTGGTATTGACGGACGTCACATGGTTACAAAGATGTCCTTCAGATATCTGCATACATTGGAAAACCTCGGCGCAGCTCCGGAACCGAACCTTACGGTACTCTGGTCAGCAAGACTTCCGGAAAACTTCAAGAGATACTGTGCAAAGATTTCTATCGAGTACTCATCTGTTCAGTATGAGAACGACGATTTGATGAGAGTGACACATGGCGACGATTACGGTATTGCATGTTGCGTATCTTCTATGAGAATTGGTAAGGAAATGCAGTTCTTCGGCGCAAGAGCAAACCTTGCAAAATGTTTACTTTACGCTATCAACGGCGGTGTGGACGAAAAGACAAAGGTACAGGTAGGGCCGAAGTACAGACCGGTTACATCTGAATATCTTGAGTTTGATGATGTCATGGACAAATTTGACGATATGATGAAATGGCTTGCAAAAGTTTATGTCAGCGCATTAAACTGTATTCATTATATGCACGATAAATATTCTTATGAAAGAATTCAGATGGCTCTGCATGATGCAAAGGTTAAGAGATGGTTTGCAACAGGCGTGGCAGGACTTTCCATCGTTGCGGATTCCCTTTCAGCAATCAAGTATGCAAAGGTTAAGCCAATCAGAGATGAGGACGGCGTTGCCGTAGACTTTGAAGTGGAAGGCGAATTCCCGAAATATGGTAATGATGACGACAGAGTAGATGAGATTGCCGTTATGGTCGTAAACAAGTTTATGAGCTATTTAAGACAGCAGCATACTTACAGAGAAGGTATTCCGACACAGTCTATTCTTACAATCACATCAAACGTAACTTATGGTAAGAATACAGGAAACACCCCTGACGGAAGAAGGGCGGGAGCACCGTTTGCACCGGGAGCAAACCCACTTCATGGCAGAGATAAGAATGGTGCGGTTGCATCACTTTCATCTGTTGCAAAAATTCCGTTTATGAATTCTCAGGACGGTATTTCCAACACCTTTACCATCATTCCGGGAGCGCTCGGAAAAGATGATGTCATTGTTGGAGACCTTGATGCAGAAGAACTTGGAATCAAACTTGACTAATTGATTTATAATTTTGCAGTCGGGAGTGCCTGACATTCCTGACTGCATCAGATAAAAGGTGATGTAGCGTGAAAACAGGAAGAATTCATTCAATCGAGAGTTTTGGAACTGTCGACGGGCCGGGCGTCAGGTTAGTTGTATTTTTTAAAGGCTGTCCGATGAGATGCGCCTACTGCCACAATCCCGACACATGGGAGATGAGCGGCGGTGAAGAAAAAACAGTTGACGATATCATGGCTGAGTACGAAAAGAAGAAAGCTTTCTACAAAGACGGTGGTATTACAGCGACGGGCGGCGAGCCGATGGTGCAGATTGAGTTTCTGACCGATTTGTTTACTGAAGCGCACAAGAGAGGAATTCATACCTGTCTGGACACGTCAGGCACCACATTCCAGCCGGATAATGAGGAATATCTCAAAAAGGTCGACCGGCTGCTGGAAGTGACAGATTTGGTGATGCTGGATATCAAGCACATTGATCCGGAAAAACATCTCGAACTGTGTAAAAGACCGAATGATAATATTTTAAAATTCGCCAAATATCTGGATCAAAAGGGAAAGGAAATCTGGATTCGCCATGTGGTTGTACCGCATGTGACGATGGATAAGGACTCCCTGTACCGGTTGGGCAGATTTATCGGAACGCTGCGGCATGTGAACGCATTGGATATTCTGCCATATCATGATATGGGCGTTACAAAATATGAACAGTTGGGACTGGATTATCCCTTAAAGGGAATACAGCCTGCTACAAAAGAAATGGCAGTCGCAGCCAGAGAGGTTGTGATGAAGGGCTTTAAGGAGTCCCGCAAGGAATTAGAAAAAAATAAATAGGAGGAAAAAAATATGTCAGCAAGTACACAACAGGTAGATAACTTAGTATCTTTATTAGATGGTTATGCATCAAAAGGTGGACATCATTTAAATGTCAATGTTTTAAACAAAGAAACATTACTTGATGCCCAGAAGCACCCGGAGCAGTATCCACAGCTTACAATTCGTGTTTCAGGATACGCTGTAAACTTTATTAAATTAACAAAGGAACAGCAGGACGACGTTATTCACAGAACATTCCATGCAAGCACAGGTCTGTAAGATACTCTACGGATAGATACTTTAAAAAGGCAGTGCCTCTTAGAGCGCACTGCCTTTTCATATGTATGGCGGCTGTGTTTACGCGTAGTCTTTTCAGGTCAATGGCGGCTGTGTAAACATTTGTAAAACAGTATTTTATTTTTGTCTTTTTTTTACATAAAAAATGTGGTACAATAACGAGGAAAATAACGTTTGCGTTTACGCAAAACGGGATTTGACGAGAAATACATCGAGTCGAAAGACGAGATGGTACAATAACGAGGAAAATAACGTTTGCGTTTACGCAAAACGGGATTTGACGAGAAACACATCGAGTCGAAAGACGAGATGGTACAATAACGAGGAAAATAACGTTTGCGCTTGCGCAAAACGGGATTTGACGAGAAATATCATCGAGTCGAAAGACGAGATGGTACAATAACGAGGAAAATAACGTTTGCGTTTACGCAAAACGGGATTTGACGAGAAACACATCGAGTCGAAAGACGAGATGGTACAATAACTGTATGCAGATATGGTTCATCGGTAGAACGCTGGCTTCCCAAGCCGGAGAGGCGGGTTCGACTCCCGTTATCTGCTTTTTTCATTTTTAAAGGGAATCTCGTTTGTTTATCGGGATTCCCTTTATTTATGGGGTTGTAAGATGTTTTCCAGACGCCACGTTCCATGATATATTGTGTAGGAATATTTTGGGCGACAAAGATTTTGCCATATCGTCAACCCATTTCTAATGTGTTACTGCATCGAAATTATTCACTGTAACGCCTTCCAGTATTTTAATCTGATTTTTGTATAGAGTAATATATCCTTTTTTCTTTTTTGGTATCGGCTGTAAATGATTTATCATTTTTTGGGGACTGGTCTTGTGGCTGGTTTCCTTTTTTAACGAAAAAGACCTCACATTACTGTGAGGTCTACAAATTAAAATCAAATAACAATTGATGCCCTATAGGCGACGTTGTTTAATTTGTTATTTGATTATAATCTATTATATACTTACAGTCAAGAATTATTTCTAAAAATAAATAATTCCAACATTTTACTGTTTATCTTATCCATTGTCGGTTGAGATAAGCTTATATTATATAAAGGATCCTGTTTTGATTTTGGAATCCATATTCTTATTTTGCTTATAGTTCGTATTTGTTCCAGCTTAACAATACTTCCTTTTTTCATTAAATCTATTTCCGCTTTATTTTTCTCAAGAGATTCTAATTGAGAATTCACATTATTCATTTGTTGCTGCAAATCATTAAGTAATTCCTGTACTTCATTAGTGAATTTTTCTCGTTCGATGGAGGACAAATCATTGGAGACTGACAATTATTGTATACTTGTTGACAAATCCTTTAACAGAAGCGGGCATGTCAATACAAATGCATCTAAAGTTGTCTTTCATACTACGCTCTTTTTTAT